>CALLZJ010000018.1 GCA_937858435.1 uncultured bacterium | reverse complement strand
CCATCAGTCGCAAGTGCTCGGAGTAGTCCTTGGGCTTGGCGTCGGGCACCACCACGCCGTCGGGAGCGCCGTCGCCCTTGGCGGCATGGTCGAGGCGGCGCTCCAGGGCACGGATCGAGGTCAGGTATTCGTCGAGCTTGGCCCGGTCGCGCTGGCCCAGGTCGCGGGCCAGGCTGCGGGCATCGTCCGCCACCAGATCGAGCAGACTACGGCGGCGCTGTTCGCGCAGGGCCCGGCTTTGGGCCGTCTCGCCGGGCGTGCCCGCGCCAAACAGCCGCTCGAAGACCGCCCGAGGATTGATTTCCTTCGGATTGGGCGAAGTCGGCGAACGCCATGACAACGTGGAAGAGTAGGCGCAAGAATAGCCCGAGTCGCAATTGCCCGAGAGCATGGCCGGCTCACAGCCGATCTCCAGCGAGGGCAGCCGGGTCTCGCCGCCGAGCTTCTCCGCGATGATCTGATCGATCGAGACGCCGACGCGGATGTCGGCCCCGTGGGTCTTGCGCGGTTGGGTGCAGGTTAGGAAGGCGGCCATGGCCCGGGCATGATCGCCGGGCCCGTCGCCGTTGGCCCGAGCCTTGTCGCAGGCCAACCCGCTCAGCACGGTCAGTTGTTCGCGGTAGGGCGCGAGCGTTTCCAGAAGTTCGGTCAGCTCGAACTGCCGACCCTCGGCTTGCGGCGCGAAGGCAGGCATGTGCATGCCGTTGGGCGTGTACAGAAACGCCAGCCGCACGGGCAGCCGACTGGCCGGCGGAGCGGCCAACAGCGACGACGGAGCCATCGCATCCAGCCATGGCAGTGCCACGGCGGCTCCTAAACCACGCAAGAGGGTCCGGCGTGAAAGCGGCTTCGTGAGCGGCATCGGTCACCTCTTTTCAGACAGCCGGAACCGGAACGGCTCCAACTGGACCACGGCTACCATCAATTCAACCAGACGATCGTCTGCTTGTCTCGCACTTTCCGCCAGCCGCAGGACATAAGGACGATCGGTCGCCTCCAACCCCCGGCCGAGGGCGTAGGTCAGGAGCTTCTCCGCCAGGCAGACGCGCAGATCCTCGAGCCGACCCGCCAGCACCGTGCGTAACTCGGCCGCGTCCTTGAACGTGCTGCCATCGGGCAAGCTGCCGGCGGGATCGATCGGGAACTTGCCATCCTCGGTGCGCCATCGGCCAATGGCGTCATAGTTCTCCAGGGCAAAACCAAGCGGATCGAGTCGGGCATGGCAAGTGGCGCAGGTCGGGTTGACTCGATGCTGCTCCATGCGCTGCCGGAGGGTGCCCGAGAGTACGACCGCCTCGTCCTCGCTGAGGTCGCCGGCCTCGGGGGGCGGTGGGGGCGGCGGGGCGGCCAGCAGGTTCTCCAGAATCCACTTCCCCCGTTTCACCGGCGAGGTCCGCGTTGGGTTCGACGTCACGCTGAGAATGCTGCCATGAGTCAACAGTCCACCCCGCTGGGGGGTCTCGAGACGGACACGCCGAAACTCCGGGCCCGTCACGCCGGGAATGCCATAGTGCTTCGCCAGCCGCTCGTTGAGGAAAGTGAAGTCGGCCGTGAGAAACTCGCCGATCGGCCGGTTCTCCGCGACCATGGTCGAGAAGAAGAGCTCGGTCTCGGTGGCGAAGGCGGCCCGCAGTTCGTCGTCGAACTCGGGGAAGCGCTCGGGGTCGGGAGCCAACGTCGCCAGGCTCCGTAGTTGTAGCCACTGGCCCGCGAAGTTCTCCGTCAAGGCTCGGGCCCTGGGGTCCTTGAGCATGCGGCGCACCTGGGCCGCCAGTGTCTCCGGGTCGCGGAGCCGATCCGCTCGGGCCAGTTCGAATAGCTCGGTATCCGGCAGGCTGCTCCAGAGGAAGTAGGAGAGCCGGCTAGCCAGGGCAAAGCTGTCCAGTTCTTCCCGGTCCGAGCCGGCCAGGGGATGGGAACGAAGCTCGACGCGGAACAAGAAGTGGGGCGAGACCAACAGGGCCTGGACCACGAAGCGAATGCTCTCCTCGAAGCTCTCCTCGGCGGCCTGGGAAGCATCGAAGAGCCCAAGGAGCTTGTCGAACTCTGCCGGTAGCAACGGCCGACGATAGGCACGCTCGGCAAACGGTGCCAGGATGCGGCGGGCGGCCTCGCGTGGAGTGAGGTCGGGGCCGGGCTGCACAGTGAAGAGACGCTGGTAGGCCTCGGGCGGCGGTGGCGGCGGCCGATCCAGCGGCCCCACGATTTCAAGGAACTCTATCCCCAGCCGACGAACCTTGGTCGCGGGTCGGGGCGGCGGCGTCCCTTCGGGTGTGGTCGCCGTCGGTGCGGGCGGTGGCGGCGGCCGCTCGCGGTGTGGGTTGTCGAAGCGGATCGCGATCGTGCGTTCGCCTGTCTCCAGCGCGTGCTCCAGCGCGAGATTCTGGTTGTTCTCTTTCTCCAGCGCGAAGGCCTTCGCCTCGACCCCGTCGATCAAGACCGTGAAGCGCGGCAACTCGGGACCGGCGGGCTCGGCTGCCGCCAAGATTCTGAAGCGATAACGGCCAGCTTCGGAGATGGGGACCGTGGCCCGCAGCTCGCCCGACTCCAAGGCCCGGAAACGTCGGTCCCGGATGTAGCGGGCCCCGGCCGGCTCCGCGGTGAACTCCTTGGCCAGGACACGACGCACTTCCGGCTTGGGGGGTGGCGGGATGGTCAGCCCTTCCACCGTGATCCGCTCGGCGGCCCGCAGATACTTCTCCATGAGCAACGGCGACATCGATAGCACATCGCCGATGTGATCGAAACCATAGCCCACCTCGTCGCCGGGGAAGTCGTCGGCCGGCTTGAAGTGGACGCCAAGCAAGTCGCGGATGGTGTTGTTGTACTCGGCCCGGTTGAGGCGGCGGATCGTCACTCTGCCGGGATGGGCCGTGGCTGCTCGTTGAATGCGCTCAAGGGCCGTGACGACCTGGCGACGCTGCTCGGCCGACGGGGCAGGCTCGCCCTCCGGCGGCATCGACTGGTCCTTTAGCCGCTCCAGGAGTTTGGCCACGTTGGCGGGCTGATTCTGCAAGTCCGCAGGCGAACGGTGCCCTTCCAGCGAGAAGTCCCCCTTTGGCTTGGGCCCGCTATGGCACTTGACGCAAAACTCTTTGACAAGTGGCAGGTAGTGGGCCTCAATGTCTGCCGCCTGCTCCGGCGGCGTGGCACGGGCAGCCTGGGCCTCGACGGGGCTACTGCCGGCGCGCAACATCAGCCACGCCGGCAAGAGGAGGATCAGAAGGCAGCACGCGAATCGGGGCATCATCAGCCCGTCGGAAGGTTGGCAAGGAAGGGGGCGAAGGCGGGTATCATCGAAGGCAGGCGGACCTTGGAAGTATACTCCGTGACCGTGCCCGGGTCGAGGCCAATGGCCTCTCGGTCCGGCGGCCGCTGCCGTGCGGCCTGGGCAGGGCGGCGCCTTGACAGCCACATTGCCAGGGATTACGATCCGAAAACGACAGGCTTCTCATTCTTTTACTGGAGCCGGACATGACACACACACACACCGCAACCGACGTGCCCGGCTAGAAGTTGAATTTCTTGAAGATCGCAATGCTCCCGTTTCGCTGTGGGTGGCGGACATGCCCACCTCACTTCTCTCGATCCAACCTGGCCACCTGAGGGCCGAGCCGGTCCGTGGCTTCGAAAGGCGCCTAGACCTCAGTCGATCTCCGTCCAGCAAGCTTCCGCCCGCGGCGCCCGTGCAGCGGGCGCCGTCGCCCGCCGAGGAGTCCGATGGGGGGCTTCGTTCACGTCGGGTGGGATTCTCTCCGGCGGCTTTCGAGCCCAATGGCGGCCCTGCCTCGTCAATTCCGCGCATGGCCCCACAGTCCCTTGGGATTCTGCCTTCCAGCGTGGGCTTCGGTACAGTAGCTGCCACCAGCGGAGGTTCCTCATTTGCCATGAGTTGGTCGGCTGGGTTTGTCGGCGAGAGCCATGGCGCCCGTTGGATCGATCCCTTTGTGTCCCGCAAGATCGACGTCGGTGCCGGGAGTCCACCGCGGCTACTTTTCGAAGGTACGAACGGCTTTGTGGAGCAGTTCGTTGATTGGAACGCGGACAACGACAACGGCTCGCTGGTCACCGACTACATACCGGCTGTGCGCGACTACGAAGTCGGCTTCACGCCGGATGAAAACGATGTGGTGCCGCTGATTCTTGAGCAAGTACCTCCTGGCGGTACCTACCCGGGAATCGTGGAGTTCGTTCGCTGGCGGCTCGAGGTCTCCTATTCCGGAGAGGGCCGATTGCGCTTCTGGGATTCGCCCGACAAGAGGAACGAACTCATCCCGAGCGGCGAATGGCAGTTCACGCCAAGTAACAAGCCAGGCCTTCAAGGCCAGGGCAGCGTCCCCGCCGTCCACTTGGAAGGCATGGAGCCTTCGAGTGAAATGGGCGACATCATCGTCAGCTTTGCGGTCGAGACGCAGTTCGTGGGCGGCGTTACCCAAGTCACGCAGTTCAAGCAGAACAAGGTCACCGTGACGCCGGTGTTGAAGGAGTTTAACGTCATGAGCATTGACGCACCCTACTTTGGCAACAAGGGTGACAAACCGCCACATGGCGACGGATCGGCCAGTGAGATTGAAGGCCGAATTGAGCTTCGCGCGCGATACATCCATCCGAATGTAGCAGAGCGTGTCGGGTTCGTGCAGTTTCTCACGCGTTTCACGAATGACCTTGAGGGGTCCACTATAGCCAGAATGTTCACCAATGGCTACAAGGATCAAGTAGCGCTCATGTCGCCTGCCCAGCAGCAACAGCAAGGATTGGGACCAAATTCTGGGCTCCCTCTTCTAGACTCCGACAATGACAACAAGCCGTGGTACCACAAGGTGCCGCAGGTCGCAGTTTCTCCGGCTGATCGCTTGTATGAGATCAGTATGAATGATCATCCAGGCAGCAATTGCGGTGTTGAATTGAAGGAAGTGGGATGGTCTGATTTCTTCTCAACATATGTGGCCTGGATGCACCACGAAGAACGCACTGGGCTATCTGTGCTTACTCCTTTAGCGAGGCTGAATTGGGAAATGCACTTTAGATTCACGGGCTAGGTGAATCAAGTCAAGGGCATGACGATCAACGCTTCAACTAAGACCGCAGACGCGAGGTATACGAGGGTCGGACCTAATGAAATGCCGAAGGCAGTTCCTTCGTTTGCCAAACCGCCTGTTGTGGCTTTCAAGCCCCCAGCATAGAACGTGAGGTGGGTTTGTTGGCTTTGATTTTAGCCGTTTCGGCATCGACCGCATGCGACGACAGGCTTCCTGGGCCGGGCAACTGGGCCTTCGTGCCAGCGCCAGGGACGCCGCACTACTTGCCGATAGGCGAACTGGTCTACTTCGTTCGCTTGGATGACGCGGGCGAGTTCATTCCGGAGGAGAACCAGCCGCCGATGTCGCGCTGGCAGATGCGCTTTGGCGGTCCACGCAGAATTGCACCACGAGTCGACACCCATGGGGGCCGTTGCTTTGAGTTTCGGTCTGGGGTCTTGATCGAAGGGCGAGTGGCGAACGCCATCTTTGTGCCCCGTGTCGGCGCGCAGGTGATCTCCCTTGACGATTACCTTCGCGCCTACAGTAAGGACAGCCTTGGCATTTACAATGTACCAGGGGCGATCGTCGAGTGCCGGGAAGCGGCGAGTGCCGGTTCCCGCAGATCGAGTGTAAGCGACGTGAGCCGCCAGTGTGTGGGTGCCTATGACGGCAAGTGGCGAACCGACCGTGGAATGTCGCACTTTCCCTTTGTCTTCGTCCAAGACCTCACACCGCGGGTGCATCACAAGTGGGGGGACAAGGTCTACGTTGGCAACCTGGACACCCATGGCCGGTTCATTCCCGATCCGTTCGTGCCGCCACAGGAGCCGGAGAAGTTTGCCGGCATCGTGCCGACGTCCCGGCCGCTGATGGTGGGCCCCGATGGTCGGCGTGAGGTCTACGAGTTCCGTGCCGGCCGACTCGTGCCCGGCAAGCTGACCGACGACGACCGCTTCATTCCCGAGGTCGGCGGCCTGATCATCCACATCCGCGACTACGTCTACACCCCCGAGGCCCGGCCCATCTACAACCTGCCGGGCCAGTTTTATCCCAAGGGGATGAAGATCAACGTCGCCGGCCGCGAAGTCCCCGTCGAGAAGATCGGCAACCGCTGGAGCCTCTATCCGCGGTGAGTGGAGGCCGACTCGAGCCAGCGACACGCTCAACCATCCTTGACTTGCTCCCCCGCGGTCAGTTACGCTGTACAATGGCGGGGTGGGATTGCCCCAACTTCCCGACAGCGAGCCCCGGCCATGTCGTTCACCCCTTCTCCCGCGGACAAGTTCGCCTTTGGTCTCTGGTGCATTCAGAATCGGGGCCGGGACCCGTTCGGTGAGGTCACGCGGCCGGCCCTGACCGTGGAGCAGTGCATCCGCGGGCTGGCCGAGCGAGGCGTGTACGGCCTTGAATTCCATGACAACGACCTGATCCCCTTCGGGGCCCCGGCGGCGGAGCGCGACCGCATCGTCAAGGAGACGAAGAAGCTGCTGGCCGACGTGGGGATGAAGGCCACGATGGCTACCACGAACCTCTTCTATCACCCAGTTTTCAAGGACGGGGCGTTCACCAGCACCGACCCGGCGATCCGGGCCCTGGCGACACAGAAGGTGGTCGCGGCCATCGATCTGGCGGTCGAGATGGGGGCCGACGTCTTCGTCTTCTGGGGCGGCCGGGAAGGCACCGAGGTCGACGCCAGCAAGGACCCCGTGCGCGCCACCCAGTGGTTCCGCGAGGCCCTGAACTTCCTGTGCGAGTACGTCCTGGACCAGGATTACGATCTGAAGTTCAGCATCGAGCCCAAGCCCAACGAGCCCCGGGGCGACATTTATTTGCCCACCGTGGGGCATGTGCTGGCCTTCATTGCCACCTTGAACCAGCCGCACCTGGTGGGCACGAACCCCGAGATTGCCCACGTGAAGATGGCCGGCCTCAACCCCTACCACGAGTTCGCGGCGGCCCTGGACGCGGGCAAGCTGCTTGACGTCCATCTCAACGACCAGAAGCCGCTTCGCTTCGACCAGGACCTCAGCTTTGGCAGTGAGAATCTCAAGGAGGCCTTCTTCCTGGTCAAGCTCCTGACCGACCACCAGTACGGAGGGACGATCGGCTTCGACGCCCATCCCTATCGGAGCGAGGCGAGCCCGTGGGACTTCGTGACCCGCAACCTGCGGACCTACAAGATCATGCAGGCGAAGGTGCAGGCGTTCAATGAGAACAAGGCGATCCAGCAACTCCTGGCCGAGATCCACGGGGCCAGTCCGGAAGCGGCGGGGATGCTCACGGAATACAGCCGCGATGCCTGCCGGCGCTTGAAATCCCAGAGTTTCGATATTGAATCCCTGGCCGGGCGCGCTCTACCCTATGAGAAGCTGGACCAACTCGTCACGGAACTGCTCTTGGGTGTGCTGTGAGTCAGACGCTCGCCTTGTTCGTTCTGACGATGCTGGGAGCCGCCCTCTGGGCCGGCCCGCCGGTAAAGAACCAGGCCCCGGTGCGCGGCCAGGTGGATCGCACGGCTGACAGCAAGCGGGAGAAAGAACTAGGCGATCTGCCAGGACCGCCCCGGCCTGCCGCGGCCCCGATGACCAAGGCCAGACCCGGATCCCGCCGCCACCGCCTGCTCCCCCCACGCCGCCCGCCACGCCCCCCTCGAAGCCAGGTGAACCCGCGGAACGCGGCCCGCATGACTACGATGACCTGCCAGTTAAACTGCCGAACCAGGTCGAGCCGGTTTACCCCGAAGAGGCGCTGCGTAAGGAATGGCAGGGGCGCGTCCTGCTGCACGTCTGGCTCGACAGCCAGGGTGGAGTGATGGAGGTGAAGGTCTTTGAAACCAGCGGGCGCCGCGTGCTTGACGATGCGGCCATCCTGGCCGTGCGGATGTGGCGCTACCGGCCAGCCTTGATCGGCGGCACGGCCATTCCCAGTGAGATCCTGGTTCCCGTTCGCTTCATCATTCGCGACCCGAGCTAGGCGATGGAAGCAGCGCTCAGTGATCGTTGGCCGCTCCGTTGGCTGCAGTTGTGCCTCGCCGCGGGACTCCATCTGGCACTGGCGCTCGGTTGGCTCTGGCTGTTGTGGCTCGACGGTGACCAACAGGGCCGCACCTGGAGTGATGCCCGGCTGTTGCTGGTGGCGGGAGGCCTGGCCGGCGTGACGGTGGCCCTCTTCACCTGGCATCCGCGCCGGTCGCTGGGCTGGCTGCCCTGGGCCTACCCTGCCTGGACTCTCTTTGGCTGGCTGGCTTGGAGCATTGAGCCTGGATGGGCACTGGCCGTCTTCGTTGGGCTGTCCACACTGATCCTGGTTAGTCTTTGGTGCCCGCTGGCGGCCTGGGCGCCCCGGCAGCCGGCGCTGCTGCTTTTGGGGCTGGCGGTTCACGTCTTTGTTGCCAAGGCGGCTCTTCTGGTATTGCTGGCCGTGCCCGTGTCGCCGGACGCCGCCCAGACGGGCTTCCTCGCCGCTGGCCTTGGAGCCTGCGTGGTCAGTTGGGTCTGTGGCTACCGTGTGGCCCTGGAGCGGATGCTCGAAGGGGTCGTCTGGCCGCTCTATCGCATTCAAGTGGTGGGGCCCGGCGCGGGACGTATCCCCATCCATGGCCCGCTGCTCATCATCGGCAACCACACCAACATGCTCGACCCCCTCTTCCTGGGCAAGATCGTGCCCAGGCGGATGTTCCCGATGATGACGTCCAAGTACTACGATCTGCCCGTGCTCAGCTTCCTGATGCGCTACGTGGTCGAGACCATCCGGGTCGAGGACAATCGCCGGAAGCGCGAGACGCCCGAGATCGACGAGGCGATCATGCGGCTGCGCCAGGGGCACTGCGTCATGATCTTCCCCGAAGGGCGGCTGAAGCGGCACGAAGAGCCGGTGATGAACTACTTCGCCCAAGGGGTGTGGCACATCCTCAAGGCCGTACCCGAGACGACGATCGTGGCCACCTGGACCGACGGGGCCTGGGGAGCCTATCTCTCCTATCGCCACGGTCCGCCCGGCGTTGGCAAGCCCATGGACTTCTGGAAGCGCCTGACCATCGTGGTGGCCGATCCGATGCGGCTGCCGGCGGAAGTCCTGGAGACCCACCAGCAGACACGGCGTTACCTCACCGATTTCGTGTTGGGGCTGCGGCGATTTCTGCCCGGTGGGGGCGAGGTGGCGGCCACGTCGTCGTCGGCGTCCCCCACGGAGCCACAAGCGTCAGATAGCGACCCGGACCTGGCCACGAGCCAAATATGAGAAAAGAGGACTTTACACCCAAGGTGGGTTGATTATAATGGCCGGTTGTTCCGTTCGTAGCAAAGGTTCAGGTTGTGTCGACGTTCGCCGTGTTGCTGCTGGCTCTGCCGTCTGACGTGCCCGTCATCGTCTCATATCTAGGGCGCCAGGCCTCGTTGTCGCTGGACATTTCTCACGCGAACTCGCTCAGGCCCATCGTCGGTAGCCGCCCTCGTGGCGGAGAAAGGAGGCGGTCCGCTCCGCGACTGCATCCTGGGGCCTGACCGACCGCGGCCACGCCGCTGCCTGCAGGGCTCCGTCCGCTGTTAGAGAAGAAGTCGGGAAATCGGCCCGGCTCGTGAGAACAGCCCGCCATGCCGCGTGCCGAGCAGGGGGGCGACCGAGTGGCTTCACTGCTCGGCTGATTCAGTCCGGCACTAGCGAAAGGTCCGCGTCCGATGGCCAAGAACATTTTCGTAGGCAATCTTCCCTGGGAAACCACGGCTGACGATCTGCTCGCCCTGTTTCAGGAGAGGGGCAAGGTCGCCCGGGCTCAGGTGATCATCGACCGGGAAACCGGTCGGTCCCGCGGGTTCGGGTTCGTGGAGATGGATGACGACTCGGAAGCCCTGGCGGCGATCGACGTGATGAACGGCTTCGCCTACAAGGGTCGCAATCTGACCGTGAATGAGGCCCGGCCGCGCGAGCCGCGCGGCGGCGGCATGGCTAATGGTAAGGGGGCGGCCGCCGGTTCGGCGGCGGATCCGGCCGTTAGCTCCGTTGGCATCCTCCGGTGCGAGGCCAGGTCGACCGGCCTGGCCTCGCTGCCTGGCGCTCTCCCGGATTCACTCCGGGACTAGCGGCGCGCCGGCTCATAGGATAGGGGGTGTTGGATTGATCCATCGTGTGGAGGTGTTCCTTGCCCAAGGAAGAAGCGATCCAGGCTGAAGGCCGTGTCCGAGAAGCCCTGGCCAATACTCAGTTTCGCGTCGAACTGGAAAACGGCCACATCGTCACGGCCCACGTCTCCGGGCGCATGCGGAAGAATTTCATCCGCATCATCCCCGGCGACAAGGTGACGGTCGAACTCTCGCCTTACGATCTCAACAAGGGCCGTATCGTCTACCGCGCCCGTTGATCGGTCAGGCCCAAAGTTTCTCCAGAGTTGCCGGCCACTCGAGCTCGTTGGCTCGAGCCCTCGGAACCTGCGCTCCCAGTGCCCGGTAGATCAAGCTGGGCAGGAGCGCGGCCGGAAGTGCGTCCGTTTCGGGGTAAGCTCCTTGGGAGTCGGTGCGACCCACCACCGCGCCGCCGGCCAGGCCGGCCCCGCCCACCACGGCAGTCCAAGCATGCGGCCAGTGGTCGCGGCCGCCTCGGCGATTGAGCCGTGGCGTGCGGCCGAACTCACCCGTCGCCACCAACAGCGTCTCCTCCCATAGCCCACGGTCCACGAGACCTTCTACCAACGCAGCGAAGGCCTGATCGAAGGCCGGGGCCACTTCCCGCTGCACGTCGGCGAGCGTTGTCGCCAGGGCAGCTCCATCCGCGTGGCAGTCCCACGTGGGCTGGTCGAAGACGGTATCGAACATGTTCACGGTCACCAGCGCCGGCCGGCGTTCGAGCACGGCCAGGGCGGCCGCACAGGCCTGACCGAAAGCCGACGGGCCAAAACGGCTCTCGACCTCAAGGGTGCTCCAGGGCGGCAAGGCCGGCAGTACAGTGGTCGGTTCCCACACGGCGCCGAGATCGCCCGCCGTCTGCCCCTGGCTGATGAGCACGCCGGTGTTGCGAAGAGGGCCGGGCAGCAGGAATGATGGCAATTCTCGGCCCGTGGCGTAGGCCTGAGCCGCCACGACCGAGCTCCAGTTGGGCGGCACTTCGTCGTTCAGGGCCAGCCGGCCGGTCTGAGTCAGTTGCTGGCCCGTTTCATGGATGGGTGCGGCGTCGTGGTGGAGCGTCCGCAGGAAGGCCAGATGGTGGGCCAGCCGCGCGGTCCGAGGGAGCAGTTCGGAGAGGAACAGGCCCGGCACGCTGGTGGCGATGGGGCGAAATGGGCCGCGAACGTCGACGGGCGCTTCGGGCTTGGGATCGAACGTGTCGAGTTGGCTCGGACCGCCGACCAGGTTCAGGAACAGGACGCGCGTGGCCCTGGGGCGTGGATCCGTCTGGGCCGCGGTGGACGCCGAACCGGCGAGGACGGCGCCCGCGGAGACCTTGAGGAAACGGCGGCGAGTCCAAGTGGCATGCCAATCCATGGGTTGTGATCCTTGACGAACGGTGGGAGGTCAGGGCCAGCCGCCTTCATGGTATTCCATTTCCCCCCGACTGCAAACGAAATTGAGAGGCCAGGGGCGGCGATCGGAGCCCCCAGGATGGCCGGAAGTGAGCGGGCCCCTAGGGCGCGCCGAAGATGCGGGCCGCGTTCACCAGCGAGGGGTGCTGGTTGCCCCGGTGCTCCGACCAGGGCATGTTGGGAGTTTGGAGCGTGTCGGTCAGGAATTGGACCATTTCCTTCTGCACGCCAAAGGTCGGATGCTCCAGGAGCCGCAGGCCGCCCAGGCTGGTGCCCTTGATGCGGCGAACGAGCGCGCCCCGCTCGGCGTCGCGCTCGCGGGTGCGGAGCGAGGTCTGGGTTCGATTCCAGAGATCGCGCGCGGCCTGATCGTCTTCGCCAAAGGCGGCCATCAAGTTCAGCCGCCGGGCTTGGAGGAACTGGAGCCCAGCCTGGAATACGGTGGGGTCGATTCGTTCGCCGCCGAGCCGGTCGGTGGGCGTCAGCCAGACGGCACTGACGAGGTCTTCACCCTCCAGCCGGAGTTCCTGGTCCATCCGCTGGCCGGCAAAATCGAGGGCCCGATTGGGATCGCGGTGCTCGTTGACGGCGAACATCAGTCCAAGGAGTGTGCTCTGCTCGACGCCGACCAGGGCCACGTTGTGCGAATTGCACTTCTTGAGATTGTTCTGCTTGTTGAGCCACACCTTCACGGCGGTGAGGTCGTTGGTCATGCGGACCCATTCGGCGATCTGGCGGAAGTCGCGGTTGTCGATTCGGTTGGGGAGGGGCTGGTTGGGGTTGGCCCGAGCCGGTGGATAGAGGTCGTAGTAGCGAGGCATGTCGATCTCGACGCTCTCCCCGTGGCCGCGGAAGTCGAACACGACGACGGCGAAGCCCTCCTGCTGCAGGAGCTGGGGCAGTCGGCCGAAGTCAGCCCGGCTGGAGGAGTTGCGGGCCGGCCCCACGGGATGGAGCAACACCACGCAGGGGGCCCGTTCGCCCTTGCCCTTGGCGTCCGGGTAGAACTCGCCGACAATCTTGACGCCGTCAGCCGTGTCGCAAGTGAAGCGCTCGCTGACGGGCTCGGCAGGGTGGGTTTGAACACCCGCCGCGGTCGACCAGGCTCCCAGGACGCCCATCAGTGCCAAGATTGTCAGCAGCCGGACGCAGGTGCGGGTCATGTTCATTCTCCCCTTCGTTCGACACGGGGGCTGGAGCCGCCCGACATCCATGGTACCGCTCTCCTGGCGTGGCTGCCATGACAACTGCCGGCTGCCCGCCCCCGGACACCCAACTTCAGGCGGCACAATCGATGCGGCGGGACGCGGGAAGGCGAATCAAGGGTGGGCACCGTTGCACCGGTGCATTTCGCCAAGTCCACGGGTGCACCTTTCGTTTGGGGCATGCTAGATTGCGGCGGAAATCAAGTGTTTGGGGGAGGTTCGCCCGAGCCCGCAGCAAATGCGATGGTTTCTGCGATTTCCTTGTTCCATCGCTGCCGGAGCGGATCAGCGCCCAATAGGGCAGATGCCCCAATCCATAGGTGCACCCAAGTCCACAACCGGGTTGTATACGTCCGTTCATTATGGTAGACTACGAAGTTGGTCTGATCGGTCGGAGGGAGAATTGGGGTGCACGCCGACGCGGCCTTGAGTCCGCAATGAGCACCGGGACGCGTGGCTGAGCCCTGAAACCCTGAGAAATCCACGTGGTGTGAGCGTCCAAGAGTGCCAGAACCCCTCTTGGCGACCCTCTGGCGAGCTCTGGTGAGCTCTGGCGCTAGCGCCCAGAAGCGCGGCGAACCCTGGAAACCCCTTCGGCAGGCCCTGGAGTCCCCCTCCAGCGTCCGTGGCGCGACCTGGCCATCGCCCCACTGGGTGCACCTAGCGTTTGGGACATGCTAGATTTCCTCGTTCCATCGCTGCCGGAGCGGGTCAGCGCCAAATGAGGCAGATGCCCCAATCCATAGGTGTATCCGGAACCGGTTGCCGCTAGCTTGCGTTCTAATCATGGGTTACCATAAGAGTCGGTTTTCGCACAAGGAGTTTACCGTGGCCGATGCCCCGTTGCCCACGAATTCAGGAGCTGCCGCCAATCGGCGCCAGGCTTCAGACCGCCGGCGTGGCGAGGATCGCCGGAAGAAGAAGATTCCCGTCGCTTTCGAACGCCGCACGGGCGCGGATCGCCGGCAGGGCGAACGCCGCCGGCAGGTCGATCCCACCACATGCGAGAAGGAATACTCGGTCGAGGAGATCGAGTTCATGCGCGCCATGGAGCTGTACAAGCGCGTCTGCAACCGCCCCTTCCCCACCTGGACCGAAGTGCTCGAAGTCGTGCGAGCCCTGGGCTATCGCAAGACCGAGCCGCCCACAACGCTGCCCGGCTCCACCGTCATGGCCAATTACGAGACGAACGGCATCAACGGCTGAATGCGAACCCCTAGACCTGACTTCCAGGCGGTGCGGCCGACTTCTGGTCTCCCGCCGGCTGGGGCAGGAACGGATGCGCGAACTGCCGGAGGTAGCCGTCGGGCAATGCCTGGCCGTCCAGGAGCCCATAGGCCTCGGGCCAGCGCTCTTCAGGCAGGTAGTAGGTGCCAAAGAGCCAGTCCAGGAAGGGCAGGTGGACGGCGAAGTTCTTGTCCAGCGCCTCCGGCGCGGCCCCATGATGCCAATGGTGGAAGCGGGGCGTCACCAACAGCCAGCGCAACGGCCTGAACTCGAACCGGATGTTCGCATGGATGAAGGTCGCTTGGATGCTCACAAACACGACGTAGACGAAGAGCGGCGCCTCGTGGAAGCCCAGAAGGTAGATGGGGACGTAAGTCAGCCCACGGGTCACCGCCACGTCGACCAGGTGCAACCGCGACCCCGCCAGCCAGTCCATGGACTCCGCCGAGTGATGGATCGCATGGAACCGCCAAAGCGTGGGGACTGCGTGGAAAGCGCGGTGGACCCAGTACTGCGTGAAATCGGCCACGAACAGGATGCCCAGGAACTGCAGCGGCAAAGGCATCTCACTAACCCAAGCTTGCACGCTCGGGATTGCCGCCCATTGGAAGAGCACCATAGCCGGCCGCATCGTCAGCAACGTCGTCACCTGAACGAGCAGGGCACTGACGAAGAAGTAAGCCAGATCGGTCCGCCAGCCTCGGCGGAAAATCGCCTGATCGGAGCGCAGGGCGAAGAGTCGCTCAAGCGGAATGAAGACTGCGGAATAGGCAATGAGATTGAGCAGGAACCAGTCGAGCCCTAGGAAGGGGCCGTCGTTCATCTCGCCGTCCAGCGGCACCCGTGAGCCTCCGAGCAGGGCGGCCGCCAGGGTCAGCCCGATCCCCGACATGCCGAGCACCTTCCGCCTGCGGAGGCAAACGCTCACCACTCCCAGCAGAAAGGCGCTGACCAGGACCAGATGCAACAGGGCCCGGACATAAGGAACTGGATAGTGCCCCCGTAGATCGGGCATGGTGAGCAGCCATGGAAAGTGAAAACAGAGGACGGCTCCCAGGCCGATGACGCCGAGCACCATGGAGAGCGTCCCACTGATCCATCCCGAGCCGAAATGGGTGGGCTCTCCGGACGGAGTTGGAGGCTGGGAGGCGGCCGGATCGTTCATAGAGTCATACTCGACGAATCATTCTCGCTGCTCCACACGCGCATCGCTGGCCTCGGAGGCTCCTTCTGGCGTCGAGTCGGATGCCTTGCGGATTTCATCGAGCAGCACCGTGGCATACGAACCGGCAGGCAGCGTGAAGCGGAGCACGGCGTCGGCGTCGGCCATTTCCCAGGACAGATCGTCGACGAAACAGACAAGCGGTCGCCGCGTCCCCTGCAAGAGTCCGCCAAATCCGGCGAACGAGGGCAGGGCCAACCCCGCGGCAGCCAGCACGGCCGCTTCACGCTCGGCGACCGGGCCGCCGGGCTGCTGCATCTTCACCCCGAACATTGGCCCAGTGGTTACGATCTGATGTGCGTCGAAGCGGGCTTGCTCACGGGCCGCATCTTCCACGACGAAATGGCCGCCCCGTGGCCAATGACGCATCAGGTCGCCTGGAAGTACTTGGTGCAGCAACCCCTCAGTCAGCCGCCTGGCCAGGACATGGTTGAACAGCACCGACTGCACGGCTGACAGGGCCATCTTTCGTAGAAACCGTTGAGCGGCGGGCAGCCTTTCACCTTGCAGGAGCTTGAGCCCGACTGCGAGTGTCTCACCGTCCCGACCGAACCGTTGCTCGCCGTAGTAGTTGGGAAAGCCGCCCTGTCGGAGCCGTTCGAGGAGTGGGGGCAGCCGCTCGGCAGTCTCGGCGGCCACGCCGCGCAGCCGCACAGTGAAGCGATTGCCGATCAGGTGCCCCGTCCGCAGCTTGTTGGTGTGCCGCGCCTGCTTCTCCACCAGGATGCCGCGCTCGGCCAGGGCCGGGACTCGATCCGAACAGCCGGCCGGCACGGAAATCCACTGGCGCGTGACGGCCCGGCGATCCTTGACACCCGCCATCCCCACGTCGCCCATGGCCAGGCCAAGGGCCCGGGCGACTTCGCGGAGGAAGAACTCCGCCCCCATGTCTCGTTTGGCGACCCAGAGGTAGAGATGGTCGCCGCTGCCGGAGGGCTCGTAGGCCGGCAGTTCTTCAACTTCGAAGTCGTCCGGATCGACTTTGACTTGTCCGCCGATTCCGGGTAGGTCGGCGGTCAAGAGCGGCCAGGTGCTGGGGAGGTCGAGTGCCATGGTGCCGTTGTACGACGCGCCGGCCACGGGTGGCGACTCCGCAATGTACTTTCCCACTCCTTCTGTAAACTAGCGACATGGATATCAACCCGTCGATCCGACCGTTTGCGGCCCTCACGGAGCGTAGCCGCCAGGCTCAGGAGCGCTGGGCCGCCATCCCCGTTCGAGAGCGCGTCCAGGTAGTCTGGCGGCTGCGGGCCGCTCTGCTGGATGCGATCCCGTCGCTCTGCGCTGCCGTGGAAAAGGACCTGGGCCGCCCGCCGGAGCAGACGTTGCCCGCGGAAATCTTCAGTATCGCTGCCGGCTGCCGGTTCCTGGAGAAGCGGGCTCACCGTGTCCTGGCTCCCCGTCGGGTGGAAGGGCCGCCGGTCTGGCTCTTCGGCCAAAAGGATTGGGTTCATCGACGACCGCGGGGGGTAGTCGGCATCATCGGCACCTGGAACTACCCGCTTTACCTCAACGGCGTGCAGATCATGCAAGCGCTGGTCGCGGGTAACTCGGTTCTTTGGAAACCTTCCGAGGTGGCGCCCCACGCGGCTGACGCCCTGGAAGCCTGGCTGGCCAAAGCACAATTGCCCGAGGGCCTGTTCGTTCGGCTGCCCGCCACCCGGGAAGCCGGCGTGCAGTTGGCCGACGCGGACATCGCCCATGTCGTCTTCACGGGCCATGCCAGCACGGGTCGGAAGCTCTCGGCAAACGTCTCATCAGTTCGACGCTGGAACTGTCCGGCTGCGACGCTCAGTTCGTCCTCGATGATGCTGATCTGGAATTGGCCGCCAAGGCCGCCTGGTTCGGCTGCACCCTCAATAGCGGTCAAACCTGCATCGCTGTCCGCCGGTCCTTCGTGCCACGGCAGCATTATGCCGAGTTCCTGAAACACTTGCAGCCGCTGGTCCAGAGTGCTCAGCCCTTGCGGCTCGCCATGGCGAATCAGGCGGCCCGGCTCGAAGAACTGGTTAAGGCCGCCGTGGCCCACGGTGCTAGGCGGCTCGACGGCGAGGGCTCCCTGGCCGAGGGCAATCAGTGCCGGCCCGTCGTACTCGCTGACGTCACTCCGGAAATGGCTGTCTGCAACCAGGACAGCTTTGCTCCGCTGGTGGCGGTGCTTCCCTACGACGACCTCGACGCCGCCATCGCCGCTAGCCGGCGCTGCGAGTATGAACTGGGCGTCTCGGTCTTCACGGCTGACCCCAGCAGGGCCGTCGCGCTGGCCGATCGGCTCCGGGCCGGCATGTGTACGATTAACGACGTTGTGGCCCCGACCGCACACCCCGGCACGCCCTTCGGCGGGCAGCGAGCTAGCGGCTGGGGCTCCACTCAGGGAGCGGAGGGGCTCATCGACCTAACGGTTCCCCAGGTGGTTAGCATCAAGTCCGGCAAGTTTCGGCCACACTACGAACCGCCGGGCTCCAACCGGATGATGACGCCCCGCTTCTTCGAAGCGATGTACCGCATGGCCTATGCCCCGCGCTGGACGCAGCGGCTGGGCGGCTTCTTCGGCGTCCTGGGTACCGCGCTCGGTCTACGCAAGTAGACCGCCGGCCCCGAGCTCAATCTTCCAGCGGCTCGATGACGGCACTCATCGACCCTGCCGACCGTTCCAGCAGCGGGTCGGGGCCAAAAGCGTGGATCTGATCGCGCTTCAATTCCGCGTGCTCCTTGGTGGTCGTGAGGACGATCACCCGGCCGATGTTGTCGACTTCCTTGGCCATTAGGTAGGCCTTTTGCTCCGAATGGCCGAACAACTGGCCGAGCATGCGAATGACGTACTCGTAGGTGTGGTCGTCGTCGTTGAGCAGAATGACGTTAAAGGGCGGCTGCTGCCGCGTCCGCTCATCGGTCTTGGTGGCTCGCTTGGTTCGAACCAGAGTTTCCGTGCTCATGGATCTGTACCTCGCCGGGGCGGCTGGGTCGCCGGAGTGATCAGGGGGCCTCGGCATCGCGGCCGATGCATACCAGGGTCAAATCGTCGAACTGGACTGGGGCATTGGCATGGGCTTGGACGGCCTGCAGCAGGGCGGAACCCAGGGCGGGCGCCGGTCCCGCGGTCCGCCGAAAGATCTCCATGCAGCGGTCGATTCCGAATTGTTCGCCGCTCCGGTTAGTGGCGTCGGCGATACCGTCCGTGCACAAGACCAACACGTCCCCAGGCCCCAGGTCGGTCGTGACGGACTGGTACTCGAAGTCTTCCATCATGCCCAGCGGTAGGCCGCTCAGGTCGCCCGCCGCGATCTCCTCGAGCCGGCCGTCGGCCCGGCGTAGGACCGGCGTCTGATGGCCAGCGTTCACCAGCGTCAGCTTGTGCTGGTGCTGGTCAAGAATGGCCAGGACGAAAGTGACAAACCGGTCGACCATGCCCGCCTGCTGGAGCCAGTTGTTGAGATGGGCTACCATCGTGGTTGGTTCGTCCAGGGTGGCGACTGCGACACGGATATCGCCGGTGACCCGGGCCATGAGCAAGGCGGCCGGGATGCCCTTGCCGGCAACGTCGCCGACGGCGATGGCCCAACGGCCATCGCGCTGCTCGACGAAGTTGTAGAAATCGCCGCCCACGGCCCGGGCGGCCTGGTAGTAGGCGAAGAAGTTGTAGCCGGGGACGACTGGGACCGAGGCGGGCAGGAAAGTCTGTTGCACCTCGCGGGCCAGTTCCACTTCCCGCTCGAAACGCTGCCGGGCGACCAGGTTTTCGTGTAGGCTCGCATTTTCCATGGCCACCGCCGCCTGGTTGCAGACGGCGATGAGGAGCTGCAGATCCTCCTGGGTGAATTTCTTGGTGCGGTCCTGGGTATCGACCTGGATCACGCCCAGGGCCTGGCCGTCCGCGGTCACGAGCGGCGCACACATGACCGAGCGGATGCGAAAGTCGGCCACGCTGTTGGCCAGGGCAAAGGCCGAGTCCTGCGAGGCGTCCTCAGAGAGAATCGCGGCCGCCTCGTCCAGACACTTGCTGATGATCGTCCGGCTGAAGCGGGCCGATGCCTCGTCCCGCTCGCGGCGGGTTCGGATCGCCTTGGGGATAATGTTGCCCTCGGCGTCCCGAATAATGAAAAAGCCGCGGTCCGCCTGGCGAAAGACCTGGAAGAGAGTCTCGAGGATGCGCGGCAGGAGCGACTCGACCTCAATGGTCCGAGAGAGGCTGTTAGAGATTTCGAGCAGGGCGCGAAGCCGCTCGGCCGGCTGGGCTTCGAGCACCGAGGCGGACCGGCTCATCACCGAAGACATCACGGTGCTGCCGTCGTCGATGCGTTCGGCGGAACTGGAGACGGGGGCCGGGTCGAGAAAGGCGTAGACGTAGTCGCAGATGCGGATGCGGTCCTCGTGGGCCAGCCGTTGGGGCGACTCGGGGTCGACAGGGTGCTCGTTGACGTAAGTCCGATTGCGGCTGCGTAGGTCCTGGACGACGTAGCCGCCCTCGGCGTCCTTGAGCAAATGGGCGTGTTCCCGGCTGACCGCGCCGAGGTTGATGACGACGTCGCAGTCCGGGCTGCGGCCAATGACGACTTTGTCCTTGACCAGCACGTACTTGCGATTCGGCTCGGCACCCTTGACGACTTGGAGAAATGGCATAGTCAGGCTCAGGGCTCGGAGGCGCTCGGGACCGTATCCGCTCGGCGCGGGCGGCAAGTGCTAGCGAAGCGCGTCTTGTAGAGTATAATACAGGATGTCGGCCCGCTCAGTCCACGGCAGGGAGCGGGGCAGGCCGACCGCGGTTCAGGGACGATGGCGGATTCCACCGGCAAGGCGGCGCCCATGACACCGGCACTTTCGCTCCACAACTCCGGCGAGACCACCGGCATCACCACGCTGGTGCAGTCGCTGCAGGCCTCGCCCATGTGGCAAGCCTCCTGTGACGTGGCCGCCGACCGCATCCTGGTCCGCCGCTGCCAGCGGGGGGACGAGGCCGCCACCGTCGAACTCGTTGAACGGTTCCAGCGCGACGTCTATGGCGTCTGCCTTCGGCTGCTCGCCGACCCGCACGAAGCCGAGGACGTGGCCCAGGAGGTCTTCCTCCGCGTCTTCCGCAGTCTGGGCTCCTGGGACGGCGAGCGTCCACTCCGACCCTGGATCATGGCCATTGCTGTCAATCGCTGCCGGACTTTCCTCGGCAAGCGGCAGCGCCGCCCCCGTCCGACCGAAGACCTGAGCGAACAGCCGGCGCGTGCTGACGAAGCCCAGCCTCATAACGAGCTCCTGTCCGAAATTCGCCTGGCCCTAGCCGGGGTACGGCCCGAGTTCCAGGAAGTCTTCGTTCTCTTCCACGAACAGGGTTGGCCCTACGAGTGGATCGCCCAGGTCATGGACCGGCCCGTGGGCACCATCAAAACCTGGCTCCACCGCGTACGGCTGCAGGTGCTCGACCACCTGCGCAGTCGCGGCATGCTTCATGAGGTGACCGATGTTGACGTGCGTTGACTTCGAACACCATTTGCAAGATTACCTGGACGGCACCCGGCCCGCCAGCGCGCCGGAAGTCCAAAGCCATTTGGATGCCTGCCCGGCCTGCCGCGAGCGGTTGGCCTTGGCCAAGCTCTGCCTTGATTCCTGGAGCGCGACGCCCAACCCGCTGCCCAGCGTGGCCTTCACCCAGCGGGTCCTCCAGCAGGTGAAGACCAATCAGCGGCGGCAGCGCTGGCAGCGGCTCGTCTTGCAGTCCACGGTGGCGAGCCTGGTCGTCCTTGGAGTTGCCCTGGCCGTCTGGTTTGGAACCCGGCCAACCACTTCCCCCAACAGCGTGGTGCGAAAACCCAGCCCAGAAATGCTGACGCCCTGGCAGCGCTTCCTGGCCACGGTCCAGGCTGCCGACCAGTCGACGGAAGTCAGCCGGCAACAGTGGGAAAGTACGCTCGTTGGGGCCGAGGCCATGCTCAACCGAGCCATGAACCTGGTGCCGACGCTGGAAGACGGACGCTGGATTCATCCGCACGACACGCTTGAAGCCAGCCTTGTCCCCGCAAAGGCTGTCAAGGATGCCGTCATGGCCGGCGTCGAACCTCTGACCCAGAAGGCCCAGGCCGCTCTGACCCAGGTCAAGACTTGGTGGCAGGAAGCCGAGCAGCAGAAGTGGCCGCTGCCGCGCAGGGGCTAGAGCCGTCAGGCCGGAGCCGTCCCGCTGGTCTTGTGGACCAACCTGGCCAAGGCTTCGACAAACTTGGGGTGGGCGTTCACGCAGGGGCAGCGATGAAGCTGCTCTCCGCCCGCTGCTTCGAAAACCTGTCGAACCTCAAAGCCAATCTCATCGATCGTTTCCAGACAGTCGGCCGTGAAGCCTGGCGTGGCAACCACGAGCCGCTTCTTGCCAGCGTGGGCCAGTTCCTTCACCTTCTCCTCGGTGTAGGGCTTGAGCCATTCCTCCCGACCGAACAGGCTCTGGTAAGTCCGGGACCAGCGGCCCTTGGGCCAACCCAGCAGGCGAACCAGGGCCTGCGTACCCCGTTCGACGTGCTGGGCGTAAGGATCGCCAGCCTTGGCGTACCGCTGGGGAATGCCGTGGTAGCTGAGCAGGTAATGGTCCGGCGGCTGGGGCAGCGCGGCCAGCACCGAGGTGATGAGAGCAGCCTGAGCTTCAACGAAACCGGGGTCGTCGTAGTACGGCGGGACGACGGTGACGGCCGGCACCACCCGCTCCCGGGCCAGCGCCGCAAACAGCCCGTCGAGGGCCGATGCCGTCGTCGTGGCGGAGTAATGGGGATACATGGGCACGACGATCAGCCGCCCAACCCGATCGGCCGCCAGTCGGCGAATCACGTCGCGGATGTTCGGTTGGCCATACCGCATGGCCAGCTCCACCCGAAACCGGAGCCCGAGTGCCGCCTGCAGGTCGGCCGCTTGCTGTCGGGAGTAATGGAGCAGCGGCATGCCCTTTTCGGGATCCCAGATCCGGCGGTACTTTTCCGCAGACCGAGCGGGCCGAAACGGTAGCACGATGCCGTTCAGGATGAACCACCAGCCCTGGCGGTTCGTTTCCACGACCCGGGGATCGGAGAGGAACTCGCGGAGGTAGCGGCGCACGGCCGGGACAGAAGGATCGTCCGGGGTGCCCAGTTGCAGGAGTAGGACCGGTATCTTCATGCCGCAAGGAGCGTCAAGAGTCAGGCTCTGGAATCGAGGTCAACCCCAGGCCGGTTGCTGCATGGTCATGCAGTGAATGGTGCCCAGCCCCCAGACCAGATCGCGGCAAGGCACGCCAACCACGGTCCGATCGGGCATAAGGTCAGCCAGGATGTTCAAGGCCACGCGGTCGTTCGGGTCGCAGAAGGTCGGCACCAGGACCAGCCGATTGGCGATGTAGAAGTTCGCATAGCTGGCGGGCAACCGCTGCCCGTCAAAGACAACCGGCCGGGGTAGCGGCAGCTTAACCAGGCGGAGCGACCGGCCTTCGGCCGTGGTAGCACCCTGGAGCCGATCCCAGTTCTCCTGGGTCGCTTCATAGTTGGCATCCGCGAGATCCTCCTCGATGGCCATCACCACCGTGGTCGGATCGACGAACCGAGCCAGGTCGTCGATATGGCCATGAGTGTCATCGCCCACGATGCCCCGGTTAAGCCATAAGACCTTGCGCACGCCGAGATGGGCCGCGAAAATGGCTTCGAGGTCGGTCCGGCTGAGGCCCGGATGGCGGGCCTCAAGGGGACTGAGCAGACATTCCTGGGTGGTCAGCAAGGTGCCCGCGCCGTTGCCGTCGATGCTGCCGCCCTCGAGTACGATCGGCGCCCCGCCGCTGTTGGGTTCGACGAGGGGGCAGTCGGTGGCGGCGGCGATAACCCGGCCCGCCTCGTCGTCGAGCTGCCAATCGTCATATTTGGCCCAGGCATTGAACCGCCATTTGACGGCCTCGGAAGTCGGCCCCCTGTGGACGAAGAATGGGGCATAATCTCGGGTCCAGATGCGGTTCGTCGGGCAGGGAACCAGGTCGATGGTGGTTCCCTGCGTTTCCAGGCCCAGGCGGCGCAGGGTGCCCATGGCCGCAAGGTGGCTGCGTTCATCGACGAGGATGCGAACGCGCTCTACTTCGGCAAGGTGCCGCACAACCTCTGCGAAGGCCCAGGGAATGGGGTCGAACTTTTCCGGCCAGTCGGCCGCGTTGTGGGGCCAGGCGAGCCAAGTGGCTTCGTGCGGTTCCCATTCGGCAGGCCAGCGGAGCTTGGCGGGGGCGGCAGGCATGGGCAGCGCGACTCCAGTGCGTCATCGAACGGAACTGTTACGAAGGGTTCATTCTACGCGGCCGCCGCTCGCAGGCGCTTGAGCGGAACCAGCCGCAGCCACGCTGCTCTGGCCATCGGGCATGCAGGCCGCGAGTGCCAGGCCGATCAGGACCAAGGCCAGCGTGGCCATGTCAGTCATGAGACTCTTGGTATGGCGGGGCCCAAACTCCGCTTCGCCCTCCGGGGCGGGCGGGGGGGCGGGGGCCAAACCGCAGGTCCGCCCCTGTGGCAGCCCCCGGGCCCGGCGCCACCCCCCGCCGGTCGCGAGGCACCCGCTCAGGGTCTT
>CALLZJ010000017.1 GCA_937858435.1 uncultured bacterium | reverse complement strand
CCATCGCTGCCGGAGCGGATCAGCGCCCAATAGGGCAGATGCCCCAATCCATAGGGACACCCCGGCCACAACTGGG
Organism: uncultured bacterium; assembly: GCA_937858435.1. Lineage (GTDB taxonomy): Bacteria > Planctomycetota > Planctomycetia > Gemmatales > HRBIN36 > CALLZJ01. The sequence goes on along the minus strand of CALLZJ010000017.1, from coordinate 4,067 downwards.
GTTGTATACATTAGTTCATTATCGTAGACTGCTGAGTTTGCCTGGGCCGCCGGGAGGGGGCTGGGGCGGACGCGGACTGCGGCCCCGAGCCTGAAACCGGCGCCGGACGGCGTGGCCTGGCCTGAAACCCTGTGAAATCCGCGTTTCACAAGCGTCCAGGAGTGCAACCCCCCCTCGTGGCGACCCTCTGGCGAGCTCTGGCGGTAGCGCCCAGAAGCGTGGCGAGCCCTGGCAACGCCGTCGGCAGGCCCTGGAAACCCCTGCGAAGCCCCTAAGAGCGGCCTGAGGAGTCTCGGCGACAGGTGCAGACGCCCGGGCTCTTCCCTTTCGCTTGCCGCTCGTTTATGCTGAAGGCCTGCCTGCCCGCATCGCCAGACCTGCCACACGGAGCCGCCCATGGGATTTCATCAAACCGACGAGCATCGCCCCGGCAAGCACTCCTATCACCAGATCGGACTGGTCCGCGGTCAGTTCGGCGACATCCCCGAGGAGAGCTGGCTGGACTTCATCGCCCAGGCCGGCTTCGACGGCTGGGAGGAAGCCTCCTGGGAGCTGGACCTCCATCATGCCCACACGGACACCGGCGCGGAGAAGCTGGCCCAACAACGTCTGGAGAAAGCCCGCAAGCGGGGGCTGGAGATCTTCACCATCGCCGTGCATCTGCAGGGTCAGGCCCTGGGGGATGAGCCCAGTGCCAAGACGCTCCAGTTCATTGGCGGCGAGGCCCTCCAGGAGTACAAGAACTGGCGGGCGGCCGGCCATCACCCACCCAAGCACGATCCCTACTTTGTGCCGCCCCACGTCGGCACACTCATCCACATGCATGCGCTCTCAGCCCTCATGGGAGCGGCCCGGCTTGCCCATCACCTGAACAAGCTCCAGCACCGCCGGGTCGCTCTGCCCGGCTTCACCGGCTCGCCGGCCCATTGCTGGAGCCATTGGTTTGAGTTCCCGCCCTTGCCCAAGAACCTGGGCGGGTTCGACATTCCGGACGTCCGCCAGGTCAGCCTCGAACTGCTGCTGGAGCGGTTCGGCCCGTTCCTGGACCTGTGCAAGGCCCTGGGCGTGACCTTCGATTTGGAATGTCATCCCAGCGAACGGGCCATGGGCGACATCGCCAGCGCTGCCGACTATCTGGCATTCATGGATCGGCACGGCTATGGCGACGTGTGTGGCTTCAACCTGGACGGTTCGCACATGGAATGGCAGGGCGTTTCGGTCGTGCAGTTCATCCGGGAGTTTGGCGACCGGATTCACTGTGCCCATATCAAGGGCGTGCAGGTGCAGCGCGAACACACCCGCAACGGCCTGCTCGGCGGCCATCAGCCCTTCGGCCACAAGCACAACGGCTGGAACTTCGTGACGCCGGGCACGGATCGTGACGCCAACTCGATCGAGGAGATCATCATCGAGTTGAACCGCGCCGGCTTCGACGGTGCCATCAGCATCGAGTGGGAAGACAACGACGTGGAGAAGCGAGCCGGGGCGACCTGGGCGTTGGCGAACGTCCACCGGGCGGATCGGCCGCCGAGCCACACCCGCCACGACGAGACGCTCCGGGCCTGAGAGCGCGGCGGCAGGGTGCGGCCAGGTCTCCCAAATCGCTCAGAGCCAGGCCGGTAGTCCAGCCTGGCTCTGCGTTCGTGCCGCGTGGTCGTCGGGATTAGTATCCCGGCATCATAAAGAAGTCGCGGGGGCTGCGAATCCACATCTGCCCCTGGCCAGCGCCGGCACCGTTGCCGTAACCGGGCGGCGTGCCGAGGTACCGCGCCGGAATGCCCGGGGGCATGACCGGTCCCGGCGGGAAGCCGGGAAAGGCGTCGTGCATGCCATAGAGGCCGTACGCCATGTAGGGAGCCCGGCAGGTGCAGCAGGCCCGCGTCCAATAGGGCGGATGCCGATTGATGCAGTGCGACGGAGGCACCTGGGCCTGCGCCACGGAGACGAACGCGTCGAACGCCCAGAGCACCGCCGCGGCGGCAAGGACGCGCGAGAGAAGGGACCGCATGCCAAATCCTCCAAGTCGGGCTAGGGCGTGTGAAAGACCGCGCCAGCCGGTTCGAGGCCAACAGCGGATACTTGTCCATCGACTGCCCGGCTGCGGGGGATTGACCCCGAGCCCGCCGCGAACAGCCCTCCGGGTGGCTCCGCGCGTCCAACGTGCCGACTGCAACAGCCCTGCGGGCGCTGAGCCGGACTCGGAGTAGGTGGGCTCGTCAGCCAGGCCCTGAGCGAGCCTCGGGCTGCCCGAAAGGCCCTTCCGGCAAAGTCTGCCTGAACCGCCGGAAAGCGGCGGGTTTTTTCACCGGAAAGATCGCTAGGGGCTGGACTTTCCAACGTCGCCCCGGCCAAAATGAAGTGGAGTTCGCTGGGATTGTTCGCCTCCCTGAGCAGAGCGGTCGAAGAGTGAAGCAGACGCTCCACTTCAATCTGCTCCATGGTGCACCGATGCGAAATGGGCTGCTGCTGGCCTGCCTGGTCTTTGTGGGTTGCCAGTCGTTCCAAAGCTACGAATCCCGCCGAACCCAAGTGGCCGACGACCCGATCTACTCCATTCCGGAGCAGCGGGCGCGGGCCCGGGCGTTGTATCCATATCCCGACGACGAGTTGGGACCCCGTTCCGGACGGGAGCCAGCCGAGTTGCTGTATCCGCGCCGCTAGCCGCGGCCGGGCTCTCGTCCCGCGACGGTGGACCGGCTCGTCCGGAGTGCGGCGGGGCTTTGCCATGTGCGGCCCGTTGCCCGGCGGTCTGATCACCCTTGTCCTCGGTCTGGCCGGATGCCAGTCGGCGGAGACCGTGGCGGTGACGCCCCGGCCGCCCGACGCGCCGCCGCTCACTTTCCCTGAGCTGGTCACGCTCAGCAAGAACCAGGTCGCCGCCGCCCACGAGTTCTTCTACCAGGATAAGTGGGATCAGGTCCGCCAGGCAGCGACGGCCCTCCGCGACACGTCCAATCACCTGGGCCAGGTCCAGCCCGATGCGATCCCCCAGGCCCAACGGGGCAAGCTGCCGGAGCTGACCAAGGAACTCACCGCCGCCGCCACGCTGCTGCACTCCGCCGCCGACGAAAAAGACGTCGACAAGACCAGCGAGGCCTTTCGCCGGCTCCACCTGGTCGTGCGGCAACTCCGGACCGACTGAGACGGACCTGGCGTCCCGGCGGTGGCGTCGACCCCGGCCCACGGATAGAACAACCCCGCCACCTTGCTCTTCATCGCGGGGACCGTTGCCTTGGATAGTTACGAGCTGCGCATCATCTCGGGTTCGCATCGGGGCCGCAAGCTGCGGTTGCCCGCTAGCCCCCACGTGCGTCCCATGACCGACCGGGTCCGCGCCGCCCTCTTCAGCATCCTGGGCGATGCCGTGCCCGAGCGGGCCTTTTTTGACGTCTTCGCCGGGACCGGAGCCGTGGGGCTCGAGGCCCTAAGCCGCGGGGCCAGCCGGGCCTGCTTCATCGAAAAGGACAACCGCAATACGCAGTCCTTGCAGCGGCTTCTCCGCGAGTGGCAGTTGGCCGACCGGGCGCAAGTGCTGCAGGCCGACGCCTATCGCTGGGCCGACAAGGGGGCTTTGCCGGCCGAACCCTGCAACGTTTTTCTCGGTCCTCCCTATCCCGAACTGGACGCCCACCTCGAGGCCTTGCAGGGACTGCTGCGGACCCTGGAAGCCCGACTGGCAACGGGTTCAGTTCTGGCCGTTCAGACCGAGAAGCAATTCCCCGAGGAGTTGCTCTGTGCCGGCACCGACTGGGACACGCGCCTCTACGGTCGGACCCGGTTGAGCATCTGGGTGAAGAAGGCCAGCGCGGCCGAGGTGACAGCGGTTCCCCATGAGCATGAGCCTGCGTGACCTGGCCCTCAAAGTCCTCCGCGTCCTGCGGCAACATGGCCACCAGGCGCTGTGGGCCGGCGGCTGCGTGCGCGATCAGCTTCTGGGCCTCCCGCCCCACGACTACGACGTGGCGACCGACGCCCGGCCCGACGTGGTCCGCCAACTCTTTCCCCGCACCCTCGCCGTCGGTGCTCAGCTCGGCGTGATCGAAGTCCTCGGTCCCCGCAAGAACCAC
>CALLZJ010000016.1 GCA_937858435.1 uncultured bacterium | reverse complement strand
GCCCAGTGCTGGCCGCGATTCTCCTGATCGTGGCTGTGGGCTCCGTGGCTTGGGGGTTCCTGGGATGGGGGCCGAATGAACTGCTCGCCGCCGCCCAGACGCAGCGGCAATGGGCCCTGGTGTGGGTCGACGCCCAGCCGATCTTGGCGGGCCTGGTGTTCGTGACGATCTATGTCGCCTTCACAGGTCTGTCGCTGCCGGGCGCGCTTTTCCTAACGTTGATCGGCGGAGCCGTCTTTGGTGTGGTCTGGGCGACCGTGCTCGTTAGTTTTGCCTCGACGGCCGGCGCGACCATAGCCTTTCTGGCGAGCCGCTTCTTGCTGCACGATTGGGTCCGGCAGAAGTATGGTGAACGGTTCGCGGCGGTGCGTCGTGAGCTGGATCGGGGCGGCTGTTACTATCTCCTGGCGGTCCGGCTGAACCCGCTCGTGCCCTACTTCCTGATCAACTTGTTCTTCGGGCTGACCGCGATGCCGACCTGGCAGTTCTGGGTGGTGAGCCAGATGGGCATGCTACCGGGCACGCTCGCCTATGCCGTGGCGGGGTCGCAACTCGGAACGATCCATCGACTTGAAGATGCTGTGGCCCCGGAGGTCGGGTTGACGCTGGTCTTGTTGAGCGTCTTGCCGTTGGCAGGGCGGGCGGTGTCGGCCAGGCTGCTGCCTCGACGTCGAGGGGTTGCCTAGCTTGCCCGGCTTTGGGTGATACCGAGATGCGGCAATTGCCCGGAAGCGCGTGGTATGCCGATTCTTCCGGATTCGCCGTACTTTGGTCGGTCGTCAGCCGATGATAGTAGTGCTCGCCCGCCGTGCGGGTGAAGCATGGGGCAAGAGTCCGCCAGATTCAGGTTTGTGAATGGCCGGGGGATCGCGGCAGGGGCGCTGCCGCGCGGGAAGCGTCGCGCCGCCAACGTCGGCGGAGTGCTTCCCAGGCCAACCCGCGAAAAGGAGTCGTCATGAAGAAGTTCGTGCTCATGCTCGTGGCCGGCCTGGGCCTGGTGCTCACCGCCAACACGGCCCGCGCCGATTTCGGCTGCGGCTGGGGCTGCGGCCCGTCCGAGAAGTCCTCCTTCTGGGCCCGCCAGAACTGCACCCCGCAGTGCAGCCCGTGCGGCAAGGAAGACGAAGCCAAGTGGCGTAAGTTCTGGCACGACTACTACCGTGCCCTCAACATGTACTACAAACGCCTCGACCGCCTCGACTGGACCGTGTACTACAAGTACCACGGCTACCAGATCGGCAACGGCGCCGGCGGCTGCTGCAACTGTCAGCGCCCCAGCTACATGCCCGTCTACGTCGCCCCGACCATGATGTGGGGCCAGCCCAGCTACGGTCCGCCGGCCCAGAAGGGCTGCTGCCCCCGGTAGCACCGGTCGAGCCCAAATCAGGCTCGGTCACGGATGATCGCAAGCCGCGCCATCGCCCCGTCGGACAGGAAGTCCAACGGGGCGATGCTCTTTTCCATTGCATCCCCTGGGAGGTGGGCACTCTTGAGTTGTCTGAGCCATGCGATATAACAGAGCTATTGCTCACATTCGCGGCTCGTACGAGGAGTGCCACCTTGTCCACATATCGACAGGCCGCCGATCGGCCCCGTTGCCACCGCGGACTTCGCCTTGGTCTCGTGGCCTTCCTACTCGGGTCCCTAACTTTCTTGGCCCAGCCGGCCCACGGCGTCACTGCTCGGACGACCCTCTCGGACAGCCTGGCTCGGGCCGAGGCACTCGCCCGAACGGTGACCATCTACCGCGATGACTACGGCGTGCCGCACATCTTCGCCCCGACCGATGAAGCCTGTGTCTTCGGCTACGTCTACGCTCAAGCGGAGGATTACTTCTGGCAGGTCGAGGACAATTACCTCCGCGCCATTGGCCGGGCCGCCGAGGTGCATGGGCCCGAGGCCCTGGCCGACGACGTCCTGAACCGTGCCCTAGAGATCGTCGAGCTTTCCAAGGCGGAGTTGGAGAAGGCCGACTCCCAGAGCAAGAAGCTCCTCCTCGCTTCGACTGATGCCCTCAACTTCTACCTGGCACGCAATCCGCAGGTTAAGCCGCGGCTCATTACCGAATTTGAACCCTGGCATCCTTTGGCATTCCGCCGCTATTCGCTTTATCAGCAGTTCATCTATCGCAAGTCGGGACTCCGCGCCAGCGAGGTCCTCACGGCAGCCAAGCGGCTCGATGGCGCTGAGAGCCGCCAGGCTCCGCCGCCAGCCGGCGCCGCTTTGGCCGACCTCGCGGACACGGAACTCATGGCCGAGCACGTCGGCTCCAACATGTGGGCCATCAGCCCGGCAAAATCGGCCACCGGTCAGGCCATGCTCTTCATCAACCCGCACCAGCCTTTCTTCGGCCCGGGGCAGTGGTATGAGGGCCACGTCCATAGCGCTGAAGGCTGGAACCTCTCCGGTGCCTCCTTCTTCGGTGCCCCCTTCCCAACGCTCGGCTACAACGGCGACATCGCCTGGAGCCATACGGTCAATGATCCCGACATTGCCGATGTTTGGATCGAGCACTTCGACGATCCAGCCAGGCCGCTGGCCTACCGCTACGGGGACGGCTACCGCGAGGCCAAGTCCTGGACTGTCGCGGTGACCGTGAAGGGCGACGACGGCCTGGAGACCCGCAAGTTCGAATTGCGTAAGACGCACCACGGGCCGATCGTGGCGGTGCGCGATGGCAAACCCCTCACCATCCGCATGGCGCGCTTCGAGGAGAATGGCGCGTTCGAAGGCTGGTATCGGCTCGGGAAGGGGAAGGCCGTCGCCGGCCGCCAGGCCCCCCCGAAGCCCTGCGGCATCCCCATGTTCAACTGCATGGCCATCGATCGGACGGGGAACATCTTCTACGTCTACAATGGGGCCGTGCCCAGGCGCTCAACGAAGTTCGACTGGACCAAGCCCGTGGACGGCTCGAATCCCGAGACCGAATGGCAGGGCTACCACACATTCGAGGAGTTGCCCCAGGTCGAGAATCCGCCCTGCGGCTACATGCAAAACTGCAATCAGACTCCCTTCACCACGACGGCCACGGGGAGCGAACTGAAAGGGGCGGCGGACGAGAACCCCCAGAAGGAAAACTTCCCTCCCTACATGGTCCGGGAGCAGGACAACGGTCGGGCGCGTATCTCCCGCCGCATTCTCATGAACAAGGACAAGTTCAGCTTCGAGGAATGGGCCAAGGCCGGCTTCGATACCACGGTCATCGAAGCGGAGACACGCATCCCAGAAATCGTCCGCGAATGGGAGTCGATCGCGCAGCGCGACGCGGATCGGCACGCCCGCCTCAAGCCCGCTATCGACTTGCTGCGTGATTGGAACTGTGTCAGCACGATCGAATCGACGGCGATGACGCTGTATGTCCGCTGGCAGGAGAAGGCCATGCAGTTGCTCCAGCGCCGTGACATCCTGAACAACCCGCGGCTGCGGGCCCTAGAAACGGCAATGACGGAGCTGGAAAAGGACTTCGGAACCTGGCAGGTCGCTTGGGGCGAAGTGAACCGCATCCAGCGCATCCATGGCAGCCAGATCAACATGGAAGGGCAGGGGGCGTTCCGTGACGACCAGCCGAGCCTGCCCGTGGCCGGGGCGCCGGGGCCGCTCGGGATTGTCTTCAACTTCTACGCCCGGCCGCAGAAGGGGCAGAAACGCAGCTACGGCGTGGCGGGCCATTCCTTCGTGGCCGTCGTGACCCTGGGCAGCGAGCTCCAGGCCCGCAGCCTCTTGCAGTTCGGCCAGAGTGGCGATCCTGCCTCTCCGCACTACTTCGATCAGGCCCCGCTCTATGCCGGCCAGCGCTTCAAGGTGTCACATTTCACGCTAGATGAGATCCAGAAACACGCCAAGCGCAGCTACTACCCCGGCGACAACGGCAAGTAGCCGGGCCGAGTCTGAGTGCTCTCCTGTCGGCTGAATCTCCGCGCTCGGTGTGGGCCGGCTGGCCTTACCGGGCGAAGCCTCGACAAGCCTATGCGGACCGGAAGCGCCTGCGAGGAAACCAGAGACTTCGGAAACACAAAGACTAGTTGACAAGTTTTCAGTGGAGCGGAAGGGGATCGAACCTACCCCTAATTCCCTGGGAAAACCGGCAGTTTCTGAAGGCAGCGGCGCAGAATGCGGCGCACCGGATGCAGCGGCGCACGTTTTGGCAGACGCTATCCCTGGCTGGCATGACCTGCCCGAGGCGACCCGGGCCGGCATCCTGGCCATGGTCCGGGCGGCTGGGGGCGCGCAGTGCTGACCGTGGGTCCTTCCTGGGTGTTGCAAATACGACCCGGGTCGTATTTGCAAAGTATAACTTTCTGGCCGCCCGTGGGTCCTTCCCGGGTGAATCTGGGAAATCCTGGCCGCCGGAAGCAGTCGCCATTCGGGACAGAGTTTGTTTTGCATGCGCGTAGAATGAACGCATCGGGTTCCCGACTGGTTGGCCGACCGGCCGGGACAACGCGGCCGACCGGGGCAGGCGACGTACTCACCGCCTGTTCCGGCCGGTCGGCCCGGTCAAGTGAGTACAAACCATGTCCGACAGCGCACCGGCTGGCATGACCTGCCCGAGGCGACCCGAAAGGCCGTCCTGGCCCTGCTCCGAAAATGGCACAAAATGGCGGGGCCGTGCGTACAAAACGACAATGACGGCCAAACTGAGCAACGCCATGACCGACGAGACCCCGACCATGACCGCCTCGCCGGGGTGCAAATCCCCGGCGGTCCTTTCGCCGCCCCTGGACGGTCCAGGCCGGCAACACAACGGCTCCCGGCCTGACTCTTGACGTGGCAGATTGTGCGCGGAAAATGGGGTAATGGCTGCGCACTCTGAGCGTCGCGCGTCGGCGCATCACGTGGGCGTAGAATTCCACAACGGGCAAGCGGCTAGCTACCGCTGTCGGCTTGGCCCTGAAGGCGCGACCTATCCCGCGCCCAGGGCCGGCCGGCCCGTCCCCGAGGATAGGACCCATGTTCAATCCGCGAATACCCCCGGGCGCTGATGCCGCGCTGGGGGAGCTGATCCTCGATGCCTACCATTCCGTGCTGCCCTGCTTAGGGGGCATCCACTTCTTCGAACAAGCCCCGGCACTCTTCCCCAAGAACGCCCTGACGGAGCATCAACGCGATCGTGTGCTGGGGGTCGTTCAGCGCCTTGACAAGGGACTGAGAGCAAGCTGCGACTGCATCAACGCGGCTGAAGTGCTGCTGCGTGGCGACCCCGCATCATTGGACGGCTGGGAAGGGACCACGTGGCATCGGCTGGCCCGAGAAATCGCCCTTGCGGTCAGTAACGTCGTTCTGGTTGCGTTCTCCCAACGGCACAAGCAAGAGGGCCGACTATGCGGACCATTCGACTTCTTTGATGGCCAAAGGGGCATCCAGGATGATGCTTGGCTGCCCGGGACGTGGACTGTTCTGAGAGCGAAGCTCGCCGCGTTCAACTGGCCGGACCATGGCAAGCTGATGCTTGGTGTTCAGCGCGAATGCCTGGATGCGCTGCAACGGCTACCCCGGGCCGCCGAGGCCGCGTCGCCAGCCGCGGAGCAAGGCGAAGGGGGCACGCCGCCGGCGGATCCGTCCGCCGCCCTGCGACAATACGCCCGCGCCGAATTGAAGGGGCAGGAACGGGCCGTGATTGAAGCCCTTTGCGACGCGGGCGGGGAACTGCCGATTGCGGACCTAGCCGTCAAGCGTGGTGTGGGTTGGGATGATGTAAACAAGGGGTTTGAAAGTGCGCAACGTCGGTTGAATCCGAAGATCAAGAAACAACGCTGGAAACTGACGAGACAAAACAACGCTGCACGTCTGACAGACATACCCGCTTAGCAACCCGCGAAAGACCCGCAAAAAAACGGGGCTTTCGCTGGCGAAAAGCGGGTTCCAAGTCTCGCAAAATGCCTTCCATCAGAACTTGATGGAGGGCAACCCTTGCCACGAAAACGCTACGATCCGCTCGCAATGATTCCGTCGCCGGAAGCGATCCGCGAACGGCTGACGGAGACGCTGACGCTCGCCGAACGTCTGCGTGTGCTCCTGGACTTGGCGGAACGGTTGCGCCTGCCCGTCACTACGGCCGACCAGATGACCGCCCCGGACGACGACAAGGAAGATTGCATGTGATTGCATCGGCCGGCTTGTACTTTCCCCCGACTCCGAGGGCCCGACCATGACCGCGACGAATCCCACCCCCACCCCTGAGCCGCTGCTGGTGGACCTGCGCACCGCCGCCCGGCTGCTGAGCGTATCCGTCCGCACCCTCTGGTCCATGACGACCGACGGCCGGCTGCCGCACGTGAAGATCGGCGCCCGCCGGCTGCTCCGCATGACGGACCTGCGCGCGTACGTCGACGCCGCCGCCCGGCCTGCCCAGGAAGGCGGTGCCCAGTGACCTGGACCGACCCACCCGCGCCCGGACCGGACGTGCCGCTGGGCGTCCGCGACGCAGAACCCGTCCTGCGCTGCCTCGCGGAGGTGGAGCCCCAACCCGTCTCGTGGCTCTGGCGTAATCGCGTACCGCTGGGCCGCCTGACGCTGCTGGTCGGCCGGCCTGGCGAGGGCAAGTCATTCTTCTCGCTGGACGCTGCCGCCCGTGTCAGCCGTGGTGAGCCGTGGCCGGACGGCGCACCATGTCCACGTGGTAGCGTGCTGCTCTTGACCGCCGAGGACGACCCCGCCGATACGGTACGGCCACGTCTGGATGCGGCTGGGGCCGACGTGGCCCGTGTCTACCTGCTGACCGCAGTCCGGCAGCACACTGCGGACGGGACGACTGACCGCATGGTGTCGCTGGCCGACGTGGCCGCTATCGAGGCTGCCCTGGAGCGGCTGGGCGACTGCCGGCTGGTGGTCGTAGACCCTATCGGGAGCTTCCTTGGGGGGCGGACTGACGCCCACCGGGACAACGAAGTCCGCGCCGTCCTGGCTCCAATTGCCCAACTGGCCGAGCGTCACGGCCCGGCCGTCCTGACCGTCGCTCACCGCCGGAAGAGCCCGGGCAGTAGCGCCGACGACCTGGCGCTGGGCAGCCGAGCATTCACGGGGATTGCCCGGTCAGTCTGGCACCTGGCGCGGGACCCGGGGCGCAAGGGACGCCGACTCTTGCTCCCCGGGAAGAACAACTTATCCGAGGCGGGCAGTGGCTTGGCGTTCACTATCCACGGTAAGCCGCCGCGCCTCTCGTGGGAGTCCGACCCCGTAGACATGCACGCTGACGACGCCCTGGCCGCCGAAGCCCAGGCCGCCGCCGAGGCCCGCAAGCCCGGCCCGGCCGCTGAGGCCCAGTCGGCTGCCGAGGGGTGGCTGCGCGGCGCCCTGGCGGACGGGCCTCGACCGGCCGCCGACCTGGCTGACGAATGGCGCAACGGGCGCGGTGGCAGCAAGCGGACGCTGGAACGGGCCCGGCAGTCTCTACCCGCCGAGGCTTACCGCCCCCAAAACCCCGGGCCGTGGTGGTGGCGACTCCCGGGACAAGAGCACCCCGCGCCCCAGGACGCCAAGTTGAACCCTAAGAGCGGCGAACTTGGCGATCTGGGCGGTGTGCCCGAAAACACGGGGAAAAAGCCAGTTTCGCGCCGTCCAAAAGGGCACATCGCCAAGTTACGAGAACTTGGTAATGTGCCC
>CALLZJ010000015.1 GCA_937858435.1 uncultured bacterium | reverse complement strand
TATCTCGCCAACGGCGAGATCGGAATCGTTGTGGGCCAGTTCAAGGGGAGAAGTGGTGCCTTTCAGTCGGCGGTGGCTCGTGGTTGGCTTGGTGGCCGCGTCCGGATGCAGTTGGCTGCATTCGTCGCGCGACCTGGGGGCCTCCTCGGGCTGGAATCCGGCGCCGCCCAGTGGCGGACTCGCGAGCCGGGGCCAGCCGCCCCCGACAACGGTCAACGGCGTCCTGGCCGGCCGCGTCGTCGACGGCTTCAACCGTGAGCAGCCGGGTGCGGTCATTCAAGTGAGTTCGGTCGACAACCCAGGTCAGAGTCGAGATGTCCAGGCCGACAGCCTGGGCTACTTCATCGTCCAGAATCTCGATCCGACCAAGCGTTACAAGCTCGTGGCCCGCAGTCGGCCCGGCGAAGCTCCACTCGGCGGGACCGTGCTGGCCCAGCCGCCCAACGTGATCCTGCTCATCAAGCTGAACGACAACGTGGAGCGCGAGACTGCCAGCACGGGACAACGACCCGCCGCCGAGCTGGGGCGCGTGCCGGGGACGAGCGGCATCCTCTATGAACCTGATCGTGGCCCGCCGCCCACACGGCCGGACGCGCCGCCACGGCTGGGGCAACCGCAAGCGCCGGCCGCGCCGCCGAGTCGGACGCCGCCTCCGCCGCCGCGCCCTGAGTATCTCACGCAAGAGGAGCGGCTGGCCCAGGGCGTGCCTCCCGCAGCCCGCATCCCGGGCCCCGGCCCCTTCCCGGACCGGGGCACGACGTCGGATCCGGTGGGAGCCGCGCCCATGGCCGGCACCGCCGCCGTCTTCCAGCATCAACTCTTCGATCTGGAAGGACGGCCCACCACTCTGGCCAGCCAGCGGCGCAAGCTGATCCTGCTCGACTTCTGGGGCACCTGGTGCCCGGCCTGCATCAAGGCCATGCCGCACCTGGTCCACCTCGACCGCCAGTATGGGCCACGGGGTCTGCAGGTCGTCGGCATCGCCTACGAGGAAGGGCCGCCGTCCGAATGCGCCCAGCGCGTCGCCTTTGTGGCCCAGCGCCAGGGCGTCAACTATCCCATCTTGCTCGGTCAGGGCGAACGCTGCGGCTTGCTCCGTCGGTTCCAGGTCGCCCGCTATCCCACCCTGGTGCTGCTCGACGAGAATGGCCAGCTTCTCTGGCGGGGCGAGGGGCTCACCGACGCGAACAAGCGCCGGCTTGACGAGCTGCTCCGCGTCCATCTCGGCGACTAGCCCCGCCGCGGGCCGGCTGATTTTGCTCTGGCGTTTTCTCACTGGCTCGCTATCGTGCCGCCTGCTTGGGGGTTGTCGCTTCCGCAGGGAGAGTCGCCATGCGCGCTTGGCTTGGATCGCTGGTGCCCGTGTGCCTGATGCTCGGAGTGGGGTCGGCCTGGGGGCAGATGCCGCCGCCCGGCAAGCCGGCCGCCGTCGTCAACGGCGAAGCGCTCACGGCGGACAACTGGGCCGCGGCCCTCAAGCGGCTGCCGCCTTTTCCGCCAGACGTCGACGAGGCTTCCAAGAAGTCCGTTCATTTCGAACTCTTGGGGATGCTCCTGGATGACATGCTCCTGCGGCAGCATCTGTCCAAGCATGCCCCGGCCGTGAGCAAGACCCAGGTCGATCAGCGCGTCGCCGAGCTGGAAGCCAGCCTCAAGGCCAAGACGCAAACGTTGGCCGACTTCCTTAAGGAGACGCATCAGACCGACGAGCAACTGCGGGGCGCCATCGGACTCGAACTGCAGTGGCAGGCCTATGTCAATCAGCGGTCGGCCCAGGTGGACCTGAAGACCTACTGGGAACAGAACCGCGACCTGTTCGATGGCGTGCTGGTGCGGGTGTGCCATATCTCGGTGCCGCTGCAGCCGGGCGCTGCCGACAAGGACGTGCAGCAAGCGGTCGCCCGGCTCCAGGCCGTTCGCCAGGAAGTGGCTCGCGGGCTGGACTTCACGGAGGCGATGCGCCGCTTCGGCCAGGATGAATCGGCCCCTCGCAGTGCCGGCGACCTGGGCTACTTCCCGCCGCGCAAGGCCGACACCGATCCCTTCATCCGGACCGCCTCCAACCTGAAGGTGAACGAGATGAGCGACGTGGTGCGGACCGACTTCGGCGTGGACTTGATCAAGGTGACCGGGCGCAAGCCGGGCACGCCGAGCAAGTATGAGGAGATCAAGGACGCGGTGAAGGCGGTGTGGGCCGACGAGCTGCGTATCAGCCTGATCCTCGACCTGCGCAAGTCGGCCAAGACCGAAGTCAACCTGCCGTAAAGTTGGCCTGCGGATGTTGGCTGCCCACCGAAAGGGTAGCCGCGGACTTTAGTCCGCGCTTCAGCCCGCGGCGATGAACAAACGCGGGCCCGCGGCTACCGGCCCGCGAGCTTGGCCGCCAGCGCGATCTCGGGCCGGAGCGTGTCGACCGCCTTCTTCTTCGATTCCTTCGGATTCAAGCAGAACAGGTCATCCCAGGGTTCGTTCTGGTAGCCCCACTGACGAACCACTGGCCATTGTCGTCTTCGAGCAGCGGGAAAAGGGCACACTGCACGGGCTTGTACTTGAGGGCATCCCCCTCGGCGGCCCCGACCTTGTGCAACACGCAACCCTCGTTGAAGAAGACGCACCAGCCTGCCTGGACGGGGACCATGGGCACGCCGTTGCGATAGCGGCGGGTGACGATGTCGGTGCGCTCGATGACAGCGCGGGCCGCCGGCCGCAGGTGGGGCAGGAACTTGTGCAAGTGCTGCCGCAGCAGTCGATACTCTCGGTCATGGAGTCCGGGCCGCCCGTTTTGACAACACTTGCCCTCGCACCCCCGGCCAAAGGTGCAGTCGAACGTGGCTTCAGTTTCGTTGAGTAGGGTGAGCGGCAGTTTGCCCGCCATGAACGGCCTCCATGCGGAACGGCTGGGATGGGGCCGCGGCGTGCGGCCAAGCTGTTGGGGTTCGATTATACAGCCCGCTGCGCGAGCGGCGCGGCTCAATTGAAGCCTGGTCCGGCCGCGCGCCGCCTGAATCAAAGCAAACAGCCGACAGCGGGTTGGCTGTCGGCTGTGCGCGATCTGGTTTGAAAGGGTCAGGCTTACTTCTTGGCCTTCTTGCTGGGAGCCGACTGATAGATAATCGTCTTGCGGCGCTTGTTCGTCGGGCGAACCATGAGGAAGTTGGTGCTGAAGCCGGGGACGGCGCCGCGGACCAGCAGCAGGTTGTTCTCCGGGTCGACCTTGACCACCTTGAGGTTCTTGACGGTGACGCGCTCGTTGCCGTAGCGGCCGGCCATCCGCTTGCCCTTCTTCTTCTTACCGCTGTTGCCGCGGTCGGTGGCATGGCCCGACTGGCTGCCGGCGGCACGGTGATGGCGCTTCACGCCGTGGCTGGCTCCCAGGCCGCCGAAGTTGTGCCGCTTCATGACGCCGGTCGTGCCCCGGCCCTTGGTCGTGCCGATCACATCGACGGCGGCGACGTTCTCGAAGAGATTGACGGTCAGGTTCTCGCCGACCTTTTGGCTGGCAGGCTCGGCCAGCCGAAACTCGCGGATGTAGCGCTTGGGCTCGCAGTTGGCCTTGGGTTCGAGGGTGGCGCCGCCGGCCTGGCGGGCCTTGTTTCGCTTCGACTCGATGCGGGCCACGTGGCCACGTTCCGCGCGGATCGCCAGCCGCCGGGGCTTGTCGGCAAAGCCGAGCTGCAGTGCTTCATAGCCATCCCGTTCCTTGGTCCGCACCTGGAGCACCGTGCAGGGGCCCAGTTCAAGGATGGTGACGGGCACGGCCAGCCCTTTGTCATCATAGATTTGGGTCATGCCCATCTTGCGGCCCAGCAACCCAAGCGTCATGGCAAACTCTCCTTGTCGGCTCGGCTCCGAGGCCGGCCGGCTGACAGTCCCGAAATCGGAACCGACATTCTAGGACGCCCCTGGGCCAGCGTGTAGGCCAAGTAACGAGAATCGGCAGGGGAGGCCGGGGGGCACCGGTGCGAGAACTGATCATCGGCCGGCCGACGTTTGGTCTCGACTTCGGTCCCGGGTCTAGACCGGCTCTGCCGCTGCTGGCAGCGTGGTTTCCGCGAGGGCCCGCACCGCAGCGGCACCGCTTGGGACGACCCCGACCTTGATCCCCACGGCAGCCAACCAGATGCCGGCGAGCAGGACGAAGTAGGAGATGGGCTCAATGGTCCCAGGGGACTCGCCCTTCAGGTTCAAGTTGACGGAAGGTTTAGTCTTTAGTTGTTCCGCCATAATTCCAGAGAGTTGGCGGCTGCTCTCCGCGGCGAGAGATGCCAGGTAGAACTGCAGCGCCAAGGCACCCAGGAGACAAAGGGTGCCGCAGACGACCAAAACAGCGCCGAGGCGCGAGCCCGGCTGCTCGGAGAACTGGCCGAAAAAGAGGAAACAACTTGCCAGGGACACGGTGAGGAGCGCGATGCCGAATCCGACCAGGAAGGCGTCACGCGGCCTGATGCTCTCGCCGACGGTGTAGGTTGCCAGGATCCAGGTGGCAATGCCGAGTGGCGCGATCACCAGGGCGACACGTGGGCCTATGGGACGATCGACCATGGCTACCAACCTCTCGTGACATGAGTCAGGCGTGCGCCGCGTCTTCGCCGAATGCCAATTCGCTCTGCCAAGAAATCTATGATCTCCGGCGGGCCGCGTCCGGCGCGCCGGGGCCGCGCTCCCAACGGTGGACGAGTCCGTCTTCAGGATCGACGACGTCGCCGATCAAGCGGAAGCCGCACTTGGCGAGCACCCGTTCCGATGCCGCGCCCGTCGGCCCCGTTGAAGCACGGACAAGCCGGCCTCGCCCGGTGGCCAGAGCGAACAGCGTCAACGCGCCGGCGGCCTCGGTGGCGAAGCCGCGGCCGCGGTGCGACGGCTCGATACCGTAGGCCAGCTCGACGACCCCCTCCGCATCGGGCGGCCCCTTGAACGCACAACTG
>CALLZJ010000014.1 GCA_937858435.1 uncultured bacterium | reverse complement strand
ACAATACCCAAACGATGGGCATCGACTTCTGGCTGAGCAGCAAGCCAAGCCGAAGCCCGGCGCACGTCGAGGACGGTCTGGCGCACCGCCGCCAGGCTGTGATCGAGGTCGGGAGAAATGAGCCGCACCCGGCTACCAGGTGGTCGACGCGGGCCGTAGTAGGCCATCTGCACGAAGAGGGCTGCCATCTGATTCTGAGCAAACATGCTGGCCTGCAGCCGGCCCAGCGATTGATCGCCTCCCAGAATGTCGAGCACAATCACGCCCGGAAAAGGGCCTGGCCCCTTCGGGCGGTAGTACTCACAGGCGACCACGTTGTTTTCCGGGTAGGGCGTGACTACCGGCGACGGAAACGTCAAATCGTAGAGGGTGACCCGCAGCCCTTCATCGTCACGGCGCAAGCGAAGGCGGTAGTCGAATTCGTGATCGTCGAGCCAGTACTCTGGAGGAACTTTGTCGCGTTCACTCAGATTGCGGAAAGCAACCGTGCCCGAAACCACCTCCTCGCCGACCGCTGGCATGCCGGCCAGGCCAAGAGCCAGGAGGCACACTGACCATCCTGCCAGGCAGAGCCCCGTTCGCATCATCAGGTCTCACTCCGGTAGTTCTAGGATCCAAGCTACCTGCCCCGGCAGCACCTGCACGCAAGCAATCGCCTGATTCTACGCTAGAGAAGGGCCCTGCGTCTATAATGCCTCTGTCACTCCTGCACGGCTTGGGCATGAATCTCGACCGAATCTCGATCTACTGCTTCGCGGCCTGCTACACCCTGGCTTTCGTTCTCGAACTGGGTGAACTGCTGCGACCGGGACGCCCCCTCCGCTGGCTCCGCCGGGCCTTGGCGGCCGCCGGGCTGGTCGCCCATACTGCCTATATCGCCAGCAATGCCATGCCGCTCCAGGGTGGGCACTCTGTGGTCATGCTGCTCTCCTTGATACTGGCGGTCTACTACCTGTCCGGCACCTTCCACTACCAACGGACGGCCTGGGGATTGTTCGTTCTCCCAGTCATTCTGTTGCTGGTCGCCCTGGCTCGGTGGCAGCCCCAAAGCCTAGCCCCGATCGTTCCGCCCCCGGAGCAAGGCCAGCAAATCTGGGTCTGGCTGCATCTGGTCTTTTTGCTTTTCGGTCAGGTGGGCCTTTGTGTCGCCTTCATGGCCAGCCTGATGTATCTAGTCAAGTGGTCGCAACTGCGTCGCAAGTCGGTGCTGGGAGCCAGTGTGCCCATGCCCAACCTCGAACGGCTTGAGACCATTCACCGCCGCGCGGTCAACCTGGCCTTTCCGCTGTTCACTTGCGGCCTGCTGATCGGCTTCTTGCTTATGCTGCAAACCGGTAGCATGCGTTGGAGCGACTCGAAACTCGTCACGGCGGGACTGCTCTGGATCGTCTTCGCCTTGTTGATGCTGGTGCGCTACCTCCTCCATGTCCGTGGCCGCTGGGTGGCACTGCTTACCATCCTCGCTTTTGGGTTCCTCCTGGCCGCTCTCGTGCTGCCGTGGTTCTGGCCGAGTGCCCATCCCACGGCCGGAGGTGTGCCATGATTCGGCTCGTCGGTGCGAACTTCCGTACCGCTCCGCTTGAACTGCGGGAACGGCTCGCCTGGCCAGCCGCCGCCGTGCCTGACTTCCTGGCCCGGTGCCAGATGGACTTGGGCTCTGAGATCGTGCTGCTTAGTACCTGCAATCGGACCGAAATCTATTTCGCCAGCTCGGAGCTACCATCCGTCGACGATCTCATCCGTCGCATAGCCAACGACCGCCAACTCGATCCCTCCGCCCTCGGCGACGGTTTCTACATCCGGGATGCCGCGAATGCAGTCCATCACCTGTTTCGCGTCGCTGCCGGGCTAGATAGTCTGGTGGTGGGCGAGTCTCAGATCGCCGGGCAGGCCCAGACTGCCTATGAGTTGGCCGTGCGGACGGGCACGGTCGGCCCCACCCTGCATGCGGCCTTTCAGCACACCCGGCAAGTTGTGAAGCGAATCCGCGCGGAGACCCGGCTCGCTGAGGGCAAGGTGTCGGTCGCCAGCCTGGCCATCGACCACCTTCGCCAGGTCTTTGACCGCTTCGACTCCAAGATCGTCCTGGTCATGGGCCCGGGAAAGATGGGCGCGGTCGCGCTCCGCCACTTGCAGACCCTCGGGCCCGGGACTATTTTGGTTGCCAATCGCAGCCCTGAAAAGGCCTTGGCCATGGCATCGGCTTGCAATGGCCAGGCCTTGCCCTGGGAACGGCTGGATGATGGGCTGCGGCAGGCCCATATCGTCCTCTCCGCGACCGGAGCCTCCGAACCCATCCTGACGTGCGCTCGCTTCGATGCCGTTCGGCGCAGCCGCGGCGGACGTCACGTCGTCATCCTCGATCTGGCAGTGCCCCGAGACGTTGAGCCCGCCGTGGCGGAGTTTGAAGAGGTCGACCTCCTCGTCAACGTGGACGACCTGCAGCAACTCCGCGCTGATGTCCTGCGCGAACGGGCGCGACAGGTCCCCGCTGCGGAAGCCATCGTTGCCCATGAGGTCGACCGCTTCATGCGTGATTGGTCGCGCCGTTGGGCGGGGCCGGCCATCGCGGCCTTGCACGCCGAGTGTGACACCCTCCGGCATGAGGTCGAGTCCCAGTGCCTGGCCCGGCTCAACGGCAAACTCGACGAAGCCGACAAGCAGGTCGTCGCCGGCGCCTTACGCTTGCTCCAGAATAAGTTGCTCCATGCTCCGATCAGCGCCGTGCAGGACGAGGCCCAGTCGGGTAAAGAACGCGGGCTTTTTGATGCGCTAATCAAGCTCTTTCGGCTCAAGACCTGATGAACGTGGATGTCATCATCGTTGGTGCAGGGATTGCGGGACTCGCAGCCGCCCGGCAGCTTGTCGACCAGGGCCGAAGTGTCATGGTGCTCGAAGCCCAGGAGCGCGTCGGCGGGCGTCTGCTCAGCACGCAGGTGGCTGGCGCTCGGCTCGATCTCGGTGGCCAGTGGCTCGGTCCTAGGCAGCCGCGCCTGGCCCGGCTCGCCCAAGAACTCGGCGTGGCCACCTATCCACAGCATCATGCAGGCATCAAGCTCCTTTCCTGGCAGGGACGGATCCGACGCTTTCGCGGCGAAGTTCCCTGGCTCTCCCCATTGGCCCTGTTCGAACTTTGGCGGCTGGAGCGTCGCCTCAACCGCATGCAGACGCTGGTCCCACCGGATGCCCCCTGGGAGGCGCCGCACGCCGCGGAATGGGATGGCCAATCACTCGAAACGTGGAAACGGAAACAGCTCTGGTCGAAAGGGTCTCGCCTCTTCGTTGATCTCGTCACCCGGGCCGTCATCACTTCCGAGCCTTGCGACGTGTCGCTGCTGTACTTCCTGACCTACTTGCGCTCAGGGACGGGACTACGCCACCTGATCTCGATTCCGGACGGAGCCCAGGAAAGCCGCTTCCAGGGCGGGGCACAGCAACTCGCGGAGCGGCTGGCCGACCAGCTCGGAGATCGAGTCAAGCTTCGCTCTCCGGTTCGGGCGGTCAGGCAATCGCTGAGTACATCCGAAGTCGTCACTGACGCAGGCGAGCGCTGGTTGGCCCGACGCGTCATCGTGGCCCTTCCGCCACTCTTGGCAGGTCGAATCTACTACGATCCCGCACTTCCCGTGCGGCGTGAGCAACTCACGGCCCGCATGCCCATGGGATCGGTGATCAAATATGTCGCCGCCTTTGCCCGTCCCTTTTGGCGTGAGGCGGGCCTGTCCGGCGAGGCCTTCTGCGATGCCGGCCCGGCCACGACTACGTTTGACGACAGCGATCCCGGCTCGGGTCAGGCTGCCCTGGTTGGATTCAGCGACGGAGCAGCGGCCCGCCACTGGGGTGAATGGGGTCCGAATGAAAGACGCCAGGCCGTGCTCGGGGAATGGGTCCGCCTCTTCGGACGAGAGGCAGCTCAGCCCTTGGATTTCGTCGAAAAGAACTGGTGTGCTGACTCGTGGAGTCGCGGCTGTTACGCTGGAGTAGCAGGGCCAGGTGTGCTCACGGCGTGGGGGCCTGCCCTGCGAGAGCCGTGCGGCCGGGTCCACTGGGCCGGCACAGAAACCGCGACCGAATGGCTGGGCTACATCGAAGGAGCACTCCAGTCGGCGGAGCGTGTGGTCACCGAGGTGGTGGCTGCGCTCACCGTGGACGCTAGCGCACCCAGCGCCTGACACAGGCAATCCCATGTGCGATACCCTTGTCGTCGTACGTCCGGATCGCGTCTGGTTCGCCAAGAACTCGGATCGGGACCCGAACGAGGCCCAGATCATCGAATGGCACCCACGGCAATCCTCTGCACCGGGCACGATCCTGCGATGTACCTGGATTGAGATCCCCCAGGTTGAACAGACGCACGCGGTCGTTCTCAGCCGCCCCTTCTGGATGTGGGGTGCGGAAATGGGCGCTAACGAGCACGGTGTGGTGATCGGCAACGAGGCAGTCTTCACAAACCAGCCCCTTGCCGCTACGGGCCTCACTGGCATGGACCTCGTACGCCTGGGCCTCGAACGGGCGTCAACAGCCCGGTCGGCCATCGAGACCATCATTCAACTCCTGGAGACGCACGGCCAAGGGGGTGGCTGCGGTCATGAGGACCGCCGCTTCACCTACCACAACAGCTTCCTCGTCGCAGATCCGGGTGAGGCCTGTGTGCTAGAGACCGCTGGACGGTATTGGGCCACCGAATGGGTCCGCGGGGCGCGGTCGATCTCCAACGGTCTGTCCATCCCGGGCTTTGCGGACCGGCACGCAGACTGGCTGCGGGGCAAGGTGGCTGCCTGCCAGCGCCGCCGAGCCCGAACCCAGACTGGGGCCGAACAATGCCGCGGCCTCGGCGATCTGATGGCGACGTTGCGGGACCATGGAGGCGACTCGACGGCAGCAAACCTTTCCTACTCACCCATCAACGGGGCACTCACCGGACCCTGCGCTCACGCCGGAGGCTTGGTAGCTGCCACGCAGACAACCGCTTCCTGGGTCGCCGAGTTGCATCCTGGTCGACAGGAGCATTGGGTAACGGGAACTGCCGCCCCATGCCTCAGCCTGTTCAAGCCGATCGCGGTCTCCGAGCCGCTCGACCTGGGGCCGACTCCCACCGATCGCTTTGACGAGCGATGTCGCTGGTGGCGGCATGAACGGCTACACCGCCACGTGATGTTCGACCTAGAGCGGCTTGGGCCGCTCTTCTTGCCAGAACGCAACCGGCTGGAGGCCGAGTGGCTGGGCGCCCCGCCGACGCCAGCCGATGCTTGGCGCGAGGCAGACCTACGCTTGGCCTACTGGTGGGAACACGTCGCCCAGGTGTCCGCAGTCGATCGCCGGCCCTGGTGGGTGCGCCGCTACTGGCGTCGCCGCAATCAGGCGAGCGGTCTCCCCGAGATCGGATGAGCCTCAAAGACTTTGTGCCAGCGACTCGGCCTCGGTGACCATGTCGTCGAGCAGCTTGAGGCCTTGCTTCCAAAAGGCGGGATCGTTGATGTTGACCCCCAGGCGTGCCAAGAGCGCCGGGGGTGCCTCGGAACCGCCAGCGGCCAGGAGGTCGAGGTACTGCTTGGCAAAAGCCTCGCCTTGGCGCTGATACTGATTGAAGAGAGCCAGGACGAGCAGCTCTCCGAAGGCGTAGGCATAGCAATAGAATGGGGCGTGGACGAAGTGGCCAATGTAGAGCCACCACCAGGAATAGCCTTCCGTTAGAGTCACGGCGTCGCCGTGCATGGGAGCATTGGCCTCGAGCCAGAGTTCATTGAGGCGCGGCGTGGCCAACTCCCCTTCCTCCTTGCGGGCGCGGTGGGCGGCCTGCTCGAAGCGCGTCAACACGACCTGCCGGAAGACGGTCGCGAACGCATCTTCGATCTTGCCGCAGAGTAGGCCCAGGCGCACGCGGGGCTCAGGATTCCGCTCTAGGAGTTGGCGGAAAGTGAGCATCTCCCCAAAGACGCTGGCCGTCTCGGCCGTCGTGAGCGGGGTGTCGCACTGCAGATAGCCCACACCGCGCGCCAGATACTGGTGCAGCCCATGGCCCAGTTCGTGTGCCAGCGTCATCACGTCACGAAGCTTGTCGGTGTAGTTCATCAGGATGAAAGGATGAACGCTCGGAACCGCGGAACTGCTGAAGGCCCCGCCGCGCTTGCCCGGCCGAAGTTCGGCATCGATCCAACGATCAGTGAAGAATCGCTGCACAATCGACCCCGCCGTCCGGTCGAAGGCCTCGTAGCTGGCCGTGACGATCTCCCGAGCCTGAGGCCAACTGCACGTCGGTAGATCGCCGGAGACCGGGGCGTAGCGATCGTAGTCGCACAGTTGGCTGACCCCCAGGAGTCGAGCCTTGAGACGGTAATAGCGCTGCACCGTGCCGTGACTGCTTTCCGTGGCGGCAAGCAAGGCATCGACGACTTCAGCCGTGATCTCGTTGGCCAGGTGACGCGAGTCCATGGGGCCCGCAAACCGGCGCAGCCGCGTGTCCACCTGATGATCGAGCACGAGCGTGTTGAAGAGGTAAGACAATAGCCGACTATGCGACTTGAGGGCCTCCGTTAGGCCCGCAGCCCCAGCCTGGCGGATCGAACGATCGGGGTCATAAAGCTTGGCGAGAATCTGCTGAATGCTCAGAGTCTCGGAGCGCTCGCCATGAACGAACGGGCAAGTGATGGTCGACGTCGTTTCGTCGAAGAGCCGCACCAACGCCGCCCGGCCCGTGACAGCCTTGTCGTCGAGGATCTTCTCTTCCGATTCCGAGAGGTAATGCGGCCGCCAGGCACGTTTCTGTTCGAGGAAGTGGCGATACGGCTCAAGCAGGGGGTCCGCCAACAACGGCGTAGCGTACTCGTCCGGCAGGTGAATCCACTCGAGTTCGAAGAAGATCAGGTGCTGATTGATGGCGGTGCGGGCCTCACGCGTTCGAGCCAGTAGCGCGCCGCGGAGCGGGTCGTCAGTCTTGGCCGCATGCCAGAGCGAGGCATAGACCATGGGCCGATCCATTAACTCCGCGAGCGCGGCGAACTCGTCGAGGGCGGCTCGGAGCCAGGCCGCCGTCGGCCCGCTCGCCTTGCTGATTTGACCGCGCTGGGTACGTTCGAAGGCGACAGCCTGTTCCTTGGCGGCCTTCAGGTCGCGTTCCAGAGTAGGGTCATCATGACCCCTGTAGAGGTCCGACAAATCCCAGGCCACGCCTTGGGCCGAGGATTCCGTCATACTTGCCTTAGACATAGCAACGACCTCCCGTCGCCCGTAAGAGACACAGGCGGCATTGGAACGAAAGGACTCTGAAGCTTAGCGCTGCGGCGGCGGTGCCGGTGGACGCTGGGGCTGCAGGCCGACGGGTGGCGGGCGCGCACCCGGCGGCGGCAGGTTGGCCATGAGGACCAACTTGGGATTGGCCTTCTGCAGTTCCTCGGCGACGGCGTGCCGTTGCAACTCCGGGATCACGAACAAAAGACGGAGATGCTTGACCGGCTTCAGAGTGGCTAGCCCCTTCGCTGTCACGGCCGTTCGGCTCAGGTCCACCTCCTGGAGGTTCGGCAGGGCCATGAGAGCGGGAACCAACGCTTCCAGTTCCTTGTCGCCGAAATCGCGCTGGACGATTTCGAGCTTGAAACGAAGGTCCATCTTGTCGCCCGCCTTGCGAATCTGCGCGAGGGCCTCACCCTCGGTCGGCAACGCGGGGGGCTGTCCCGAACTGGGCGGACTGGCAGGCGGAGCCTGCAACAAAGTCGCGAGCAACGGCAACATGAGCCAGTTCATGGCGGACCTCAGTTCGTGGGCGCGGGAAAGTGCTTGGCCAGTTCTCGGACTTCGGTACGAACACGCTCCAGGACAGCCCGGTCCCCTGGCGCTGCGAAGACGTGGTCGATCCACACGGCGATACGACGCATCTCCGCTTCCTTCATGCCGCGCGTGGTCAGGGCCGGCGTCCCGATGCGGATGCCCGAAGGGTCAAGCGGGGGGCGTTCGTCGAAGGGAATGAGGTTCTTGTTCACGGTGATACCTGCCTGGTCGAGGGCTGCTTCAGCCACCTTCCCGGTTAGGCCCCGCGTCGTCACGTCGACCAACATCAGATGGTTGTCCGTGCCGCCCGAGACGATCCGCAGCCCTTTACCCTGCAATTGTTCGGCCAGGCACCGGGCGTTGGCAATGACCTGCTGGCTATAGACCGCAAAACCAGGCTCCAGTGCCTCGGCGAATGCAACGGCCTTGCCGGCAATGACGTGCATTAGCGGCCCCCCCTGCACCCCAGGAAAGACGGCCGAGTTGATCTTCTTGGCCCAGTCCTCCTTACAGAGGATGAGCCCGCCCCGAGGTCCCCGCAGCGTCTTGTGCGTGGTGGAGGTCACAAAGGTGGACATGGGCACGGGGTCCGGGTGCAGCTTGGTCGCTACGAGTCCGGCGATGTGAGCCATGTCGACCATGAGCATGGCTCCGACGTCTTCGGCGATTTCCGCGAAGCGGCCGAAGTCGAAGTGGCGGGGGTAGGGGCCGGCCCCCGCGCAGAAAAGACGCGGCCCGGCCGGCCCGGCTTTTTCGGCGGCCCGGGGCCCTTCCCCTCGCTCCGGCTTGGGGGGG
>CALLZJ010000013.1 GCA_937858435.1 uncultured bacterium | reverse complement strand
GGATCAACGATCATTATGTCGAGGTGGGCGAACACGCCACCGAGGGTATGGCGGGGTTTGAAATGGTCGTAACCCACCCCGGGGAAGGTCGATTTGGGGGCCCGGGAAACGAAGGGCCCGCGCCCGCGGGGAAAAACCAGGGGGCAGGGGGGTTTTTTGCCGGGCGCCCGCCGCGTGGGCTTCCAAAACAAAACGGCCCCCGCCTCGGGCGCGATCTTGCGCAGTTCGTTGATGCGCCAGCCTTCCACGCCTGCTTCTTGGATGTTCTTCACGACCATCTCTTCGAGCGTGCTGTAGGCCAGCCGTTCGCCAGCCGGGTCCATGGCGAATCCCATCACCACCAGCTTCTCGGCGACCGTGCGGGGCCGCAAGGCGTCGGACGACATCACACCGTCCAGGATTCGCGCCACCAGGTCGACCGTGGGCATCTTGCCGTCCCGGCCCTTCTCGACAGCATAGAGCAGCACGCTTTGATTGCTCCAGATCGGCATCCGCGTCGAAGCATTGGGGCCGCCAAAGCTGAACGGGATGAGGCCCGACCGCAACTCCATGACCTTCACCATGAATCCGTCGCCGCTCGATTCTTCCCAGGCGAGCCAACGATTGTCGGGGGACCAGACGATTCGAGACCGGCTGGCCTCCGTGTCGGTAAGACGCTTGGGGTCGCTGCCGTCAGGTTGGCTGACGATGACGTGGCCATGAAACGGGTGGGGGCGCGCACTCCCGTCCGGACCGAATGAGCCGATCCAGGCGATCCGACTGCGGTCCGGACTGAAGGCCACATCGGGGCCTGCGTCCGGCAGCATCATGTCGCTCAGCATGCGCAGGGTATCGGGATGGTAGGCCAGGCGTTTAGTCGGCACCTCCCGGCGTTTCTTGCCATCGAGGCTAACGAGGAAGGTCTGCTTGCCGTCGTAGAAGCGCAGCCAGGGTTCATCCTCTTGGACGGCATGCTCACGCTCCAAAGCAACTACGGTGACAGCGGGCTTGGCTGGACCGGGAACCGGGCCGGACTCCGTTCGCAGCGCGGACCAGGCCCAGCCAGCACTGGCGGTCCCGATAAAGACCAGACAGAGGGCGGCGATGGGCCAAGGGGCAGCGGTCATGGCAGGGGTGGCTCCATGTACGAGAGAAAGAAGGGCGGGTGGGATCAGGTCGGAGCGGCCAGCGAGCAAGGCGAGGGCTTGTGAAGTCAAGAGTGAAGGCAAGGCGGGGGCGGCCTCCGCACTGCCGGTCTCCAGAGCAGCCAGGGCCGCGGGTGCCCAGCCGCGCCGGACCAGTCGCTGGCGGAGCAGTTCCTTGCCACGGGCCAGGTAACCGGCGACGGAGCCCCGAGGCCAGCCGAGCCGCCGGGCCGCCTCGTCCACGGTCTGGCCTTCGAGATAGCAAAGCACGATGGGCTGCCGCAGGCGGTCGGGCAGACCGCTCACTTCGGCATCCAGTTCGGCGTCGAGCGGCCGATCGGGCTCGGAGCGAGCGGGCGGGTGCAAGTCAGGCCGAAGTTCCGGACGCCGGGCTGCCTGTGCAGCGAGGCGGCCGGCCACGCGGCGGGCCACGCCGTGCAACCAAGCAGCCAGCGAACCGTGCCGCCGAATCCGCCGGGCATTCTGGGCCAGGATCAGGAATGTGGCCTGGACGACGTCATCGACCTCGGCAGAGAGGCCGAGCCGCCGACGGGCCACGCCTTTGACCATGGCTCCGTGCCGGCGAAAGATCGCGGCAAAGGCCTCCTCATCCCGGTGCAGTACAAATCGCTCGAGCAGCGTCGCGTCCGACAGCTCGTCGTGGGAATGATCCACGAGCAACCGCTGCAGTACGGCAGGCAAGGTGCGATGCGCCATGGGACGGCCCTGTGAGTCCGGCGACTGGGGTTCCATCCATTAGTGCCGGATCAGGGCTGGCTGTATACAGGATTTCGTCCGGCACAAAGGAAAAGGGCAGCGAACGGTGAGTTCGCTGCCCCGGGCGGTGATCAAGACTCGGCGATCGCGGCGGCCAGCTTAGCGGATGGAGCCTTCGATCTTGGTCTTATCGTCGTCGTCCAGCTTGGTGATCATCACCTCGGTGGTGAGCATCAGGCTGGCAATGGACGAGGCGTTCTGCAGGGCCGAGCGGACGACCTTGGTTGGATCGAGGATGCCGGCCTTGTACATGTCGACAAACTCGCTGGTGTTGGCGTTGAAGCCAATCGAGTCCTTGTCAGCCCGAACGACTTCATCGACCACGACGGCCCCGTCCTGACCACTGTTCTCGGCGAGCTGGCGGATGGGGGCTTCCAGGGCCCGCAGGACGATTTCGCCGCCGATCCGTTCGTCGCCGTCCATCTTCTTGACGATCTTGGCGACGGCCTCCTTGCACCGCAGCAGGGCCGTGCCGCCACCGGGCAGGATGCCCTCGGCAACAGCGGCGCGGGTGGCGTGCAGGGCGTCCTCAACCCGGGCCTTCTTCTCCTTCATCTCGGCCTCGGTGGCGGCGCCAACCTTGATCAGAGCCACGCCGCCCGTCAGCTTGGCCAGCCGCTCGCTGAACTTCTCCTTGTCATACTCGCTATCGGTCTGCTCCATCTGGGCGCGAATCTGGTCGATCCGCTTCTGGATGTCGGCCTTTTTGCCCGCCCCATTGATGATGGTGCAGTTTTCCTTCTCGACCCGGACGGTCTTGGCACGGCCGAGTTGGGTGAGCTGCACATTCTCGAGCTTGATGCCCAGGTCCTCGCTCATGAGCGTGCCGCCGGTCAGGACCGCGATGTCGCCAAGGATGGCCTTGCGCCGATCGCCGAAGCCAGGCGCCTTGACGGCACAGACATTCAAGATGCCGCGGAGCTTGTTGACCACAAGCAGGGCCAGGGCTTCGCTGTCGATGTCCTCGGCGATGAGGAGCACGGGCTTGCCGGTCTGGGCGGTCTTCTCCAGCAGCGGCACCAGGTCGCGCACGCTGCTGATCTTCTTCTCGTGGATGAGGATGTAACAGTCTTCCAGTTCGGCCGTCATGGTACCGGGGTCGGTCACGAAGTAGGGCGAGATGTAGCCCTTGTCGAACTGCATGCCCTCGACGAAATCGACCACGGTCTCGGAGGTCTTACCTTCCTCGACCTGGATGACGCCATCCTTGCCGACCTTCTCCACGGCGTCGGCCAGCATCTCGCCGATCTTCATGTCGTTGTTGGCGGAGATGGCGGCGACCTGGGCCACCTCTTCCTTCTTGGAGATCTTCTTGGACTGGCCTTCGAGATGGCTGACCGCGGCCTCGACGGCCTGCTCGATGCCCCGCTTGATCGCCATTGGATGGGCGCCGCTGGAAGTGCTCCGCAGCCCTTCCTTGTAGATGGCGAGGGCCAGCACGGTGGCGGTCGTCGTGCCGTCGCCGGCCACGTCGCTCGTCTTCTGCGCGACCGCGTTCACGAGCTTGGCCCCCATGTTTTCGAAGGGGTCAGGCAGGTCGATTTCCTTCGAGACCGAGACGCCGTCCTTGGTGACCGTGGGGCCGCCAAAGGACTTGTCCAGAATCACCACGCGGCCGGTCGGCCCCAGGGTGACGCCGACCGCCTTGGCCAGCTTTTCCGCGCCCGAGAGGAGCTTCTTTCGGGCCTCGTCGGTGAACATGAGTTGCTTCGGCATGGGAATCGCAAAGCTCCGTGGAGGTATTTGATCGAAGAGGGAAGCCCGTGGCGGTTACTTGACGATCTTCGCCAGGATGTCGGTCTCACGCATGATCTTGTACTCGACGCCCTCGACCTTGACGTCGCTGCCCGAGTACTTTCCGAAGAGAACCTCGTCGCCGGTGGCCACGGACATGGCCGCCCGCTTGCCGTCGTCCAGAAGCTTGCCCACGCCGACCGCGATGATGCGGCCCCGCTGCGGCTTCTCCTTGGCGGTGTCGGGCAGCACGATGCCGCCGGCCGTCTTGTCTTCCGCCTGCAGCGGCTCGATCACGACGCGGTCATCCAGGGGACGCAGTTTCATAGGTGCATTCTCCGCTTTGGCTTGTGTTTGAATCGAAGAGGTCTCAGAACGGGTGGCCTACATATCCATGCCCATGCCACCCATACCGCCCATGCCCATGCCACCCATCCCACCCATGCCCATGCCGCCCATCCCACCCATGCCGCCGTGGCCATGGTGATGGTCGTGGCCGCCGTCCTTCTTCTTTTCCGGCAGGTCGGCCACGAGCGTCTCCGTGGTGAGCAAGAGGGCGGCCACGCTGGCGGCATTCTGCAGGGCCGTGCGTGTGACCTTCACAGGGTCGACAATGCCCGCCTTCCGCAGGTCGCAGTACTTCTCTGCCTGGGCATCGTAGCCATGGTTCTTGTCCTTGGCGCGGCGGATGGTGGCGGCCACCACTGAACCGTCCAACCCGGCGTTCTCCGCGATGGCGCGGCAGGGAATCTCGAGCGACTTCTTCAGAATCTCGACCCCCCGCTGCTCGTCGCCGTCCAGTTCGAGCTTGTCCAGGGCCTTGGCAGCCACCAGCAAGGCCACGCCGCCGCCCGGGACGATGCCCTCGGCGATGGCGGCCCGAGTCGCATGGAGCGAGTCATCGTAGAGCGCCTTGCGCTCCTTCATCTCCGTCTCCGTGGCCGCCCCGACCTTGATCTGAGCCACGCCGCCGGCCAACTTCGCCAGCCGCTCTTGGAGCTTCTCGCGATCGTAGTCGCTGGTGGTCTTCTCGATCTCCTTGCGGATGAGGTCGCAACGCCCCTCGATGGCGTCCTTCTTGCCGGCGCCTTCGATGATGGTCGTGTTCTCGCTGTCGACGCGAAGCTTCTTGGCCTGGCCCAGGTCAGTCAACTTGATGTTTTCAAGCTGGATGCCCAGGTCCTTGAAGATCGCCTTGCCGCCCGTGAGGATCGCGATGTCCTCGAGCATGGCCTTGCGGCGGTCGCCGTAGCCCGGGGCCTTGACGGCGCACACTTGCAGGATGCCGCGGAGCTTGTTCACCACCAGCGTGGCCAGGGCCTCGCCGTCCACGTCCTCGGCGATGATCAGCAGCGGGCGATTGGCCTTGGAGATGGCTTCAAGGACGGGCACCAGCGGCTTGGCCGAGCTGATCTTGTCCTCGAAGATCAGCACGTAGGCCTTCTCCAGCTCGACGATGACCTGCTCTTGATTGGTCACGA
Organism: uncultured bacterium; assembly: GCA_937858435.1. Classification (GTDB taxonomy): domain Bacteria; phylum Planctomycetota; class Planctomycetia; order Gemmatales; family HRBIN36; genus CALLZJ01. The sequence continues at coordinate 3,452 of CALLZJ010000013.1, read as the reverse complement.
AGTGCGGCGAGAGATAACCGCGATCGAATTGCATGCCCTCAACCCAGTCCACCTCGGTCGTGAAGCCCTTGCCTTCTTCGATGGTGATCACGCCGTCCGTGCCGACCCGGTCCATGGCCTCGGCGATGCGGTCGCCGATCTCGGGGTTGTTGTTGGCCGCGATGGCCGCGACTTCCTTGATTTCCTTCTTGGACTTGCCGTCGATCTTCTCGGCCTGCTTGTGCAGTTCGTCGACGACCTTGGCGAGGGCCTTGTGGATGCCGCGGGAGAGGGCCATCGGGTCAGCCCCGGCGGTGACGCTCTTGAGCCCTTCGCGGTAGATCGCCTCGGCCAGGACGGTGGCGGTGGTGGTGCCGTCGCCGGCGACGTCGCTCGTCTTGCTGGCCGCCTCCTTGACGAGCTGGGCCCCCATGTTCTCGTAGGGGTCTTGCAGTTCGACGTCCTCGGCCACGGTCACGCCGTCTTTGGTAATGGTGGGCGCGCCCCAGCCCTTGTCGATCACGGCATTGCGGCCGCGAGGCCCGAGCGTGCTCTTGACGGCCCGGGCCAGCTTGGACACGCCGGCTAGGAGCTTCAGACGAGCGTCTTCCGAATAGGTGAGTTGCTTGGCCGCCATTCGGGCAATCTCCTCAAGGGATGCAAAGAACGGATTGCTTGAGTCTCAGGCCCCCGCATCGCAAGCAAATTCGATGCCGACGAGGATCAAGTTACGCAACGTAATGGAATTAAATACTTTACGACGCCATCGCTTGCCGGCGACTTGGATTGCCGGCTGCCACGTTGGCAGGTCGGGAGGAAATAGGCGGAGAACGGCAGACGATTGGGCCGGCCCGGGCGTCGGAGACCGCCTGGCCCTGGGGAGGCTACTTCGCCGTCAGGGCGGTCCATTCCGTGCGCACCTGCCGCCACTCGATTTGGAACTCGGTGTTGCGAAGAAGGTAGTGAGCGATGGCCTGGCCCAGGGTCCGGCCGGCCTGGACGTCGCTGGGGAAGTGCAGGCTCGCTTCCACCCGGCTCCACCCGATCTCCTGGCCTCGTCGGAGCAGTGCCGCCTCGTGTTCCGGTGCGAGGTCCGCCAGCAGCCGGGCGAAGAGCATGCCCCGCGTGGCATGGCCGCTCGGGTAGCTGGGCTCGTCGTCGAGCTTGAGGACGGGCTGGAGACGCTGGTCGATTCGGGGAGGGCGCTGCCGCTTGAAGTGTTCCTTGGCGGCCTCCGTGATCTGCTTGGAGTCCTTCTCCACGCGCTTGAGCAGGGCCTCAAGCTGCGGGGCGGCCCCGCTCTGAGCCCGCCGGCCAAGGATGTCGGCAAAGGAGTCGAGGCGGACCTTCTCATGGGCCTTCAGCCGCTCCACGTCGGCGGAGGTCCGCCGGGACTGGACGAGCAGGACGAACTCCAACTCAATCCGCTCCTCGGGCGATCCCGAAGGAGGCGGGGGCGGCAGGATGCGGATATAGTCGATGTTCTTGGGTTTGACATAGGAGCCCGGCTTGTCCTGCTTCTCTTGCTTTTCCTTGTCTTGCGCCACGGAACCGGCGGGCGCCCAGGCACACCAGCCAGCGGCCGCTATGAGACCCAACCACAGGACAAGAGTGCAGCGACGCATGATGGCTCCAGATGAATCAGTGCAGGCGGGCGAGTCGATCACAGGCGGTCCGAGACCATGGTAGCCCGGCCGCGTTCGTCAGGAAACGGTCTGCATCGATTCTTCACACACCTACACGCCACGCCGAGATCGTACGCGCTTCGACCGCTACTTGAGACTCGACAAGTACTCCACCAGGTCGCGCAGTTCAAGGAGCGAGATGTGTTGCATGAGGTCGGCCGGCATCGTCGAGGCGCCCGACTTGCGTTCTTCGATGTCCGCTTTCTTGACGGTGACCGGCTCAGCCTCGGCGGTGAGCAGCTTCAACTCGGTCTCGGTCTCCTGCTTGAGCACGCCCGTCACGACCTTGCCGTTCGTCAGCAAGATCACAACCGTTTCGAATCCGGTGGCGATTTTGGCGTTGGGCAGCACGAGCGCTTCGAGCAGATACTCCCGAGGATGCTGCTTGCCGATCTGGGTCAGATCGGGGCCAACTTCTCCGCCCTCACCCGCCAGCTTGTGGCAGCGAACACAGGAAAGCTCGGTCTTCAGGAACAGCTTGCGGCCACGCTCGGCGTCGCCGCCAGTCAGGCAGTCGCGATACGGTGCCAATTCGTCCTTGGAATCCCGCACCGCGCCGACCGTCTCGACCAGCTTCTGGATTGCTGGCTCCTTGCGCCGGCGGGCTGCTTCCAGCAGGTCGAGCCGCAGACCGACCGGTACACGCCCCGCTTCAAGACGCATGAGCCACTCGGCAAGTAGATCGGCGGCGTTCGGCAGCTCTCCCAGCAAGGCGGCCGCCGCCTGCTGCTCCACGAGTTCGCCACGCTCAAGTGTCTCTTGCAAGACTGGGAGTACGGCCGCGGCATCGAGCCGGGCCAGAGCCGTCCGAGCAGCCGCCCGTACCTCGGCTTGCCGGTCCGCCAGCAACCGGGTCAGGCTGGCCGTAGTCTCTGCTCCGGGCAGGGCCGCCAGCGCCTGCACCAAGAGCACCCGAGACTTGGCCGGCCGGTCAGGTTCGGTGAGCAACTGGATGAGCAATGGGCGAGCAGCTTCGATGCGATAGGTTCCCGCCAATTGGGCAGCCTCCTCGGCCAGCTCCATGGGCCCCGTGAGCCAAAACGGGAGCCGCAACGTGGCGGCAGCGATGACCCCATCGGCGGGGCGCTCCCCTAGCGGCCGCCAAAGGCCCGTAATCCAATCCCGGCCCGAAGGCTTGGCCCAATGACGGAGCATGCGAATCGCCTCGGCTCGGACGGCCTTGGGCAGATCGGTCCGAGCGGCCACGCCCGCCACGACCTCGGCCTCCAGTGGCCCACCCACGGCGAAGTTGGCGAACAGGACATGTTGCCAGACCGGCTCCGGGAGTTCGCGCCGCTGGGCGAGGAGCGCCAGTTGAGGGAACGCCTGGGGGATGGGAGCTTCGGTAATGGCCCGGGCCGCCTCGTAGAGCACGGCCGGGTCGGAGTCACGGAGGAACTGGGCGATGTCGGGATGCTGGAGCCGACGCAGGGCGACCACGGCCCCCCGCCGGACAGGCACCGAGAGGGCGCCAGCGGCGTTCACGAGCGGATCGACCTTGCCGATCCGGGCCAGAGCGATGGCCACGGCAGCTCGCAGATGGCCGTCCTGGTCGTCATTTTCGTGAAGCAGATCAAGCAGCGGCCGCACCGCCTCGGCCACCTTCATCCGTCCCAGGGCCTGGGCGGCGTGGAAGCGGACCCGGGGCGATTCGTCCTTCAGCAAGCGGATCAGGCGGGGGGCGATTTCCGGGTAATCCACCTCGGGGAAGCACTTGCAAGCCTGGGCCCGCAACTCCGCTTCGTCCGCATCTAGCGCCAACAGCAGCCCGGCCGCCGCCAGGACGTT
>CALLZJ010000012.1 GCA_937858435.1 uncultured bacterium | reverse complement strand
AATGGCCTCGATCATCCCAGCGCACGTCGGGCCCCACCAGCCGGAGGTAGGCCTCGTGGACCAGGGCGGTGGCGTCGAGCGTCTGTCCGGGCGGCTCATGAGACAGGGCCCGTGCCGCCAGCCGGCGGAGCTCATCGTAGACCAGGGGCAAGAGTTGCTCGGTCGCTCCGGGAGCGCCGGCCGCGGCCGCGTCGAGCAACCGGGTGACATCGTTCATGATCCCGATTGTACCCGGTAGCCGGCCTGGCTCAAATTCGCTGGAACTGCCGGTCGAGTTCTTTCTTGCTCAGGAGGAGCGAGGTGGGCCGGCCGTGCGGGCAGTGATGGGTGTCGGCCACGAGTCCGCGATGGGCCAGAAGAGCGGCAATCTCGTCGGGGCCGAGCGGATCGCCCGCCTTAACGGCGGCCTTGCATGCCATCATGCGGAGCAAGTCGTCGCGCAGTTGCTCCGCGGTGGGAGGCCGGGCCGACGCTTGCAAGTGCTCGGCCACCTGGCGGAGCAGATCGGCAGGCAGCAGGCGACGGAGGGCGGTGGGCTGGCTGGTCACCAGGATCGTCCCGCCGCCGAAGTCCTGAACGCCGATGCCGAGCCGCTCGAGGTCGGCCGCGTGTTCGAGGATCAGGCCTGCCTGTTCCGGAGCGAGGTCGACCGGTTCAGGGATCAAGAGCCGCTGCGCTTCCACGCTGCCCGCTCGGACCCGGGCCTTGAACTGCTCATAGAGGATGCGCTCATGTAGTGCGTGCTGGTCGATGACGAGCATGCCCTCCTCGATCTCGACGACGAGATAAGCATGGTGCAACTGGAAGGCCTTGCTTGGCAGGTTGGCCAAGTCGCTAGGAGGAGAGTTTTCGGCCGGCGGAAGATCAGTCGGCGAGCCGGCGGACGATGCCGGTGCGGACGCCACCGCGGAGGGACCTGGCAGCGCGCTGGGCATCGTCGGTCCGCTCGGCGGGGATGCAGCCGGGGTCCGCGGATCCGCGGCGACTGGGCCCGCGGCTGGCGCGGTGGGCGGCAGCGGGTCCAGTGGCCGGGGTGAATCGAAGAGCCGATGCGGCGTGGGCGCCACCGGCTGCAGCATGAGTGGAGCGACTGCATGGGAGCTACCTCGGCCGGCACCGAAGACGGCGGGCACGGCGGGCTGGACGTGCTGGAGGGCTTGCCGGACTGCGGAGCGGACCAGGTGGTGCAGGGCCTGGCCGTCACGGAAGCGGACCTCGGCCTTGGTCGGGTGGACATTGACGTCGACCAGATCGGGGGGCAGTTCCAGGAAGAGGAAGGCGATGGCATATCGGCCGACCATGAGCAGGCCGTGGTAGCCCTCATGCAGGGCATGGCCCAGCGTGCGGTCACGGATCCAGCGGCCATTGACGAACAGGTACTGATACCGAGCGTTGCCGCGGTCGACGCTGGGGTCGGCGATGAGGCCGGTCACCTTGACGGGCCCCTGGCCCCCCGCGACGGGGAGCAGCTTGTCGGCGATCTCGCGGCCGAAGAAGAGACGGATGCGCTCGGCCAGGTCGGCACTGGCAGGCACCTCGTAGACCGAGCGATCGTTGTGCGTGAGAGTGAAGCCCAGATGGGGGCAGCCCAGGGCGAAGCGCGTGACGATCTCGGAGAGATGACCCATCTCGGTGGCCGGGGTGCGCATGAACCGGCGGCGGGCGGGGGTGTTGAAGAACAGCTCCCGGACTTCGACGCGGGTGCCTTCCTGCCCGGCCCAAGGGCGGACGGTGCCGAGGGTGCCGCCCGCGCATTCGATCTGAGCGCCCAGCTCCGCGCCCCGGGGTCGGCTCTGAAGCAGCACCCGGGCCACGCTGCCGATGGAGGCCAGTGCCTCGCCCCGGAAGCCCATGGTGCGAATGGAAAAGAGGTCCTCCGGCTGGCGGAGCTTGCTGGTGGCATGGCTGGCGAAGGCCAGGGGCAGGTCGTCGGGGTCGATCCCTCGGCCGTCGTCGGCGACGCGGAGCAAGTCGAGCCCGCCGCCCGCCGCGTCGACCACGATGCGGGTGGCCCCGGCATCGACCGCATTGTCGAGGAGTTCCTTGAGGACGCTGGCAGGGCGTTCGATCACTTCGCCGGCCGCGATCTGATTGACGACGTGGGGCGGCAGGACCTGGATGCGGCCCGGGGCGCGCGGCGGCCCAGCCGATCGGGACGGCGAACTCGAGGGGGAAGCCGATCCAGGCATGCGGGTTGGCTCCGCGAAGAGGGGTCAGGCCGATGAAGGCCTACTTGAGCGAGATCAGGCCGGTGGCTGGGCGGTCTTACGCCGGGGTGCGAGCTTGTATTCCTGAATCTTGCGATAGAGAGTCCGCTCGCCAATGTTGAGCAACTTGGCCGCTTCCTCCCGGTTGCCGTTCGTCATCTCCAGTGTCTTCTGGATGTAGTACTTCTCGACCTCCTCGAACGGTCGACCGATGAGGGAGGCGTTCCCAGCCACGGCGGCCTCGATGGCGGGCACGTCGCTGAGCGGTGTCGAATCGGGCAGATCGTCCAATCCCAGCACGCCGTCCCGATCCAGAGCCACCATGCTCTCGATCATGCCCCGCAGTTCACGAACATTGCCCGGCCAGTCGTAGGCCGCCAGGGCCCGGCGGACCTCGCTGGAGATCGAGATCACCGGCCGGCCATACCGCTGACTGTATTCCTTCAGGAAGGCGGCCACCAGCAGGGGAATGTCCTCACGCCGTTCCCGCAGCGGCGGCAGGTTGATCGTCACCACGCGCAAGCGGAAGTAGAGGTCCTGCCGAAAGGTTCCCTTGGCCACCGCTTCTTCAAGGTTGCGGTGCGTGGCGGAGAGCACCCGCACGTTGACCTTGATCGGTTCGTTGCCGCCCACCCGGTAGACCTGCCCATCCTCCAGGACGCGCAGGAGCTTCGTCTGCAGGGCCAGGGGCATGTCGCCTAGCTCGTCGAGAAAGAGCGTCCCGCCGCTGGCATGCTCGAACTTGCCCTTGCGCATGCGGTCCGCGCCGGTGAAGGCGCCCACCTCATGGCCAAACAGTTCATCCTCGAGCAGATTCTCGTTGAGGGCGGTGCAATTGAGCGGCACGAAGGGCTTGTTCCGTCGCGGACTGTTGACGTGGATCGCTTTGGCCACCAGTTCCTTACCCGTCCCGGTCTCGCCCTGGATGAGCACCCGGGCGTCGGTCGGCGCGATCTGCTTCAGCTTCGCCAGGATGGCATGCATCTGCGGGCTGTTGCCGATCAGCCCCTCGTAGCCGAACTTTTCGTCGATCTGCCGCTGCAAGTCGCGATTGGCCTCGGCCAGACGCCGCCGCTCGGCCACCTTCTCCACGATCGCCCGGAGTTCGCTGATGTCGACCGGCTTGGTGAGATAGGTGGCGGCCCCGGCTTGCATCGCCGTCACCGCGGTCTTGATGTCCCCATGACCCGTGACCAGGATCACCTCCGCCTGCGGCGCCTCGAGCTTGGCCTTGCGCAGCACGGCCAGTCCGTCCACGTCCGCCATCTTCAGGTCGGAGATTATGACGTCGAAGTCCTCGTTCTCAATCTTGCGGAGCCCCTCCGCTCCGCTCGTGGCCACCACGCACTCATAGCCCACCTTGGCGAGGCTCTCCGCCACGGCCTGGGCGTGCAGCTCCTGGTCATCCACCACCAAGACCCGAATCGACTCGCTCATCAAATAACACGCTCCCACAGCTTCTTTCACCCGCCGGAACGGCAGTCCCGACAGATCGGGCAAAAGGAACCGCTCTGCCATTTTAGCAGATTGGTCGACCCTTGAGGCGATGAAACGTCGCTACCACCGGTCATTCGGTGCACTTTACCGAGTCCACAACCGAGTTGTATACGTCCGTTCATTATGGTAGACTGCGAAGTTGGTCTGAGCGGTCGGAGGGAGCGATGGGGGGCACGCCGACGCGGCCTCGAGCCTGCAACTAGCGCCGGGATGCGTGGCTGAGCCCAGAACCCTGTGAAATCTACGTGGCGCAAGCGTCTAAGAGCGCCAAACCCCCTCCTGGCGACCCCTGGCACTAACGCCCAGACGCGTGGCGAGCCCTGGAAACCCCTTCGGCAGGCTCTGGAGACCCCCCTCTTGCGCTCGTGGCGCGGCCTGGCCATCGCCCCGTGCCCTCAGAGGTTTGCATTGGGATGGGAGATAGCGTACGCTGGTGTAAGCGGTGGGGGGCCAAAAGGTTGGGTGCCATGCCAAGACTTAAACTCCGACCTGGCTTCACGCTGATTGAGCTCCTGGTGGTGGTGACCATCATCGGCGTGCTCCTGGCCCTCTTGCTCCCCGCCTTGCAGAAGGTCCGCGCCGCGGCGGACAAGGTGAACTGTTCCAACAATCTGAAGCAGATCGGCATCGCCCTGCACCATTTTCACCATGACTATGGGGTGCTACCGCCGTCGGGCTACACCCAGGCGGGGACGGGCAATCCCGCGGGGCGATTCGTGAGTTGGCGGGCGCTCATCACGCCCTATCTCGAACAGACCTCGATTCGCAACCGCTACGACTTCAGTGTGCATTGGTGGGAAGAGCCGAACCTGACCCTGGCGGGCACGGCCGTGAAAGTCTACTGGTGTCCCGCCACGCCGGACCGGGTGTGGCCCACGTCCGCGATTGCCAAGCCGCCCCGCCCGGCCCTGACCTTCACCATTCCGCCGGCCGCTACCGACTACGAAGCGATCATGGGCGTCCAGCCGACCGTCGATCCCACGCTCTACAACAGTCCGCGCAACCGATCAGCCATGTTTCGCAACTCGGAGATTGCCCTCCATGACATTCATGACGGCGCCTCGAACACGATTCTGATCGTCGAGTGTGCCGGTCGGCCGCTCACCTACCGCCGCCGTGTGCCCCGCCCCGACTTGCCCAACGATCAGGGCATTGGCTGGACCGACAGCGAGGGGGGCTTCAGCCTCGACGGAGCCAATTTCGATGGTTCGCTCCAGGGGCTTGGGCCGGTGCTCACGCCGATCGCCATCAATGCCACCAACGACAACGAGCCCTACAGCTTCCATCACGGAGGGGCCAACTTCCTCTTCGCGGACGGCCGGGTTCAGTTCATCAGCGAACGAATCGACCTCTTGACCTTCGCGGCTCTTTGCACCCGTGCGGCCGGCGAGATCGTCTCTTGGGACGACTGAAATAGGCCGCGAACGGCGTGACACGAATCCGCACAGCTTGACCTTTGGACATCCCAAGCGGCCATAACAAACCTTGAGTCTGGAGCCGCCGTACCTCACAATAGGAGCGTGGACCGTTCGGTCCACGCGGAGGCTGGCTCGAGCCGCTCCCGCTGCCGCATCTCCAAGGACCAACCCTGTCTTGACCACGAATCGGCCGCCGTCCATTGTGCCCCTGGAAGGGGAAAAGCCAACCTCCGCGGGTAGCGATGCCTTTCCGGTGCGGCTGGTGGGGACGCGTGCCACCTCGGCCAACGACGCCACGGACCTCGCCTTGCTCCCCGTGGGGGCTTTGTGGGAGCCGGGCACGATCCTGGCCGACCGCTACCGGCTCCTGGAGGCCATCGGCGAAGGGGGCATGGGGACGGTCTTTCGGGCTGAACAGCTCGAACCCGTCCAGCGCGAAGTCGCGATCAAGGTGATCAGGGGCGGGTTCGCCAGTGCCTCGGCCCAGGCCCGTTTCGAGGCCGAAGGTCAGACCCTGGCCCTCATGGATCATCCGCACATTGCCAAGGTGCTAGATGGCGGTACGCTGCCGGGCGTGCCACCCCGCCCCTACTTCGTCATGGAGCTCGTCCGCGGCCGGCCGATTGGCGATTTCTGCCGCCTCCGTCGGCTCACGCTCCGGCAGCGGCTCCGGCTCTTTCGCCTGGTCTGCCTGGCCGTGCAGCATGCCCATCAGAAGGGCATCATCCATCGCGACCTGAAGCCCGGCAACATCCTGGTGAGCGAAGTCGACGGCCAGGCCCAGCCCAAGGTGATCGACTTTGGCGTGGCCAAGGCCGTCACCGGCCAGCTTATCCCGGGCGAAGATGCCACCCGGCTCGGCATGCTCGTCGGGACGATGGAGTACATGGCACCCGAGCAGACGCTGTCGGGTCTGCAAGATCTGGACACCCGAGTCGACGTCTACGCCCTGGGAGCGATCCTGTACGAACTGCTGTGCGGCTTCCCGGTGGTCAGTTCGACCAGCCAGGAAGGGCGGACAGTCATCGAGACCCTGCGGCTGATTCAAGATATCGATCCGATCCCGCCGTCGCGCCGGCTGAGCGGCCGGGCGGTCACGGGTGAACGACTGCCGGCCGAGCTGGACTGGATCGTGATGAAGTGTTTGGAGAAGGACCGCGAACGCCGATATGGCTCGGCCCTCGAACTGGCCAGCGAAGTGGAGCATTGGCTGCGCGATGAACCCTTGATCGCAGGGCCGCCCTCGACCTTGTATCGTCTGCGGAAGTTCCTCCGTCGCCATCGACTCGCCGTCGCCGTGAGCGGCACGGGTGCAGCCTGTCTGATGGCTGCCGTCGTCGGAGTAACTTGGGGCTGGGTGCAGGCCCTCGAAGCCAAGCAGGAGTCGGCCCGGGAGCGGGATACTGCCCGGCTGGCGGCCGCGGCGGCCCGGCGCGCCAAGGAAGATGCCCAGGCGGCCGTCGCCCTGGCGGTCGTTGCTGAACAGACGGCCAGAGAGTCGGAGGCCGACCTCCGTAGCTACAGCGACTTTCTCGTCCAGCAGTTCCTGGCCGCGGCCCGGCCCAAGGGCTTGCAAGCAGGCCAGGGGAGCGACATCACAGTGGTGGAGGCCCTGGAAAAGGCCGAGCCTGAGATCGAGCGCTTCTTCGCTCATTGGCCGCGAGCCGAAGCCCGAACCCGCCATGCGATCGGAGTCACGTGGCGCAACCTCGGCCGGTTCGACCGCAGCGAGCCGCACCTGCGCCGCGCCGTCGCCCTCGCCGAAGCCGCCTACGGACCAACGCATTCCGTTACTCTTGATTATGCCAATAGCCTGGCCGTACTCCTGCTCACGCTCGATCAACCGGCCGAGGCCGTCCGCCTCCTGGAACGCTGTCTGGAGAATCAAGAGGGTGCTGCACTCGAAATCAACCTGACGCAGCAGCAGAATCTGGCCATCGCCTACTGTCATTCGGGCCGTTCGGCTGAGGGGATGGCGCTGCTCCGCAAGCTCCTAGCGCTCTCGGCCAGCCGCATCGGCACCGACGATCTGACGACGCTGATGCTGTCGCTCAATCTGGCCAATGAACTCGTTCGGACCGGCGAGATCGACGAAGCCCGCCAGCTCATCGCGACGGCGGTCGCCACCCTGCGCGATCAGCCTCTGACCGGTCCCGAAATTGGCGCCTGCACTTGCTACGCCTGGCAGCTTCAGACGGCGATCCTGCGCGCTGACCAACGCTTGGAGGAAGCAGTCAATCAGGGCCAAGAACTGCTGGAGCTGAATCGTCAGTGGCGGGGACCTTTGCACCCCGACACGCTCAAGAGCCAGGCGAATCTGGCCCGAGACCTGCTCCGCCTGGAGCGCCCGGAAGCCGCCCGCGACCTGCTCCTCGACCTGCAGCCCAAGGTGCGCCAGGCCTTGGGTCCCGCTCATTCGTCCTCGCTCCTGACCGAACTGTGGCTGGCAGAATGCGATGTTGCCCTTAAGCGCTGGCCCGAGGCCATCCGACAGTTGCAGTCGCTCATTCCTCGGCTCCAGACCACGGTCGACGTTGCCGTGGAGGAGGTCTGGCATGCGCGGCGTCTTCTGGCGGTGGCGTTCTTCAACTCCAATCGCCCAGCCGATTCAATTGACCTGGCCCGGGCCGCTTTCCGCGAACGCACCGATAGCTTCCAGAATCAACCGGAGGAATGGCTCTTCTGGACGGAGATGTTGGGTCGGTCGCTGCTCCACCTGGGCCAGCCGGCGACGGCCGCCCCATACCTCAAGGCCGCTCTGGACCATCGGCGGTACCAAAAGACCATGGACGGCATTGCCGGCATCGACACGCTGCTCCTCTGGTCCATCGTGCTCCATTCCCAGGCACGCTACGAAGATGAACTGACGGCCTTGGATGAAGCACTAGCCTGGTTCAACAAGAACGATCCGGACCATCCCTACCTGTCCTCGAGCCGCATCTACCGGGGCCGTTGCCTGCTGCGTCTGGGTCGGCCGATCGAAGCGGAAGCCGAGCTGCGGAGCGTGCTTAAGGAGCGTGTTCAGAGCCAGCCGCAGGCCTGGACCACGACCAATCTTCGCGTGTTGCTCGGTGCCGCCCTGGCGGCGCAGGGGAGATTGACCGAAGCAGAGAAGCTCCTGATCCCCGCCGTCGCCGCCCTCGAGGCCCAGGCGGAGCAGATTCCACCCATGTGGCAAGTCGTTCGCGTCAGTGCCTGGGCGGACCTTGCCCGGCTGCACAAAGCTGCGGGCCGTAGTGACGATGCCGCCACCTGCCGGGCCAAGGCCGCCGCCCTCGCCAAGGACTTGCCGTCCGATCCGGGTTCAGTCCAGAACCCTTGAGTCCATTCGCTCTCAGGCGCTCGGGCCACGGATTTTAAGCCGTAGCGGGTGCATGCGAATTTCGAACTGGCTGGCTGGGGCCGAGGGGCTGGCAAACATTTCACCATCGCAGTGCGCGAAGATCGGCGTCTGGGAGTGGACGGCGAGCGTTTGGCAGCGGCCGCGATGGATGGTCGGGTCATGGTCAGGCAGATTGCCGGTGATCATCTTCGGTAGGTAGCCCAGGGCGCGCCAGCGGGACAGTGGGCCGGCGTGAAGGTAGTCGAACCAGCCGTCGTCGAGCTTGGCATGGGGGGCGACAACGAAGCCGCCTCCCTCGGCCCGGCCCACGGCCACGGCTAGGTAAAGGGTTGCCCAGTCCAGCGTGCGGCTGTCGATCTGGAGTTGGGTGGGGGCGGCCTGGAAGTGCTTCCAGATCGCCCGCACCGCCGCCAGGCCGTAGAGCGGCAGGCCCCGCAGCGAGCGAATGCGTCTGGCTTCCCAGGTGGCGGCGCCGCTGAGCACGAAGCCCATGGTGTTGACGAAGAAGCGCTGCCCCAGACCGCCATCGGCGGTCACTTCGCCCACGTCCACCAGCCAGGAGTCGCTTGCCAAGAGCCGTTCGCACATGGCCTGGGGCGTGAAAGGGACGCCGAGCACCCGAGCATAGTCGTTGCCCGAACCCATGGGCAAGACGCCAAACGCCACCTCGGGCCGGCCGACTTGCAAGAGGCCGTTGGCCACCTCGTGGACCGAGCCGTCTCCCCCGGCCGCCGCCACGGCGGCGCACCCGGCCTGGGCAGCATCTCGGGCCAGCTTCACCGCATCCCCAGGCCCCTGTGTCTTTTGGAACTCGGCCGCCGGCCCCAGCAGCCGGCGCACGCGGCGAAACGTCATCCCCGCGCAGCTCCGAGCCGCCGACGGATTGTAAATCACACACACTCGGGGATCGGCCATGGAGGAAGCTCAAGCGGGGGCAGGTCGGATTGCGGCCCGGAGCGGTTCCGATTACTGTACCACACGACGTGGTCCTTGTCGTTTCCCATTTCCCTCGGCCGCTACCCATGGACTACCGCGTTGATCTGAGCGTGTTTCACGGCCCCCTCGACTTGTTGCTGCACCTGGTCCGCCGGCACGAGGTCGACGTGGCCGACATCCCCATTGCCCTCATCGCCGAGCAGTACCTGCGCCATCTGGAAGTGCTGCAGGCGATCAACGTGGAAGCGGTCGGCGACTTCCTCGTGATGGCCAGCACGCTCATGGAGATCAAGAGCAAGCTCATGCTTCCCAGGGCCACGGCGGCGGGAGAAGAAGCCCAGGCCGACGAGGAAGCGGACCCCCGGGCCGAGCTGGTTCGGCAACTGGTGGCCTACAAACAGTTCCGCGCCGCCGCCCAGCGCTTGGAAGCCCTGGCCGAGCAGCAGGCCGTCCGGCTGCCGCGCCAGACTTTCGAAAAGCCGGCCCCGCTCGGCGACCCCAGCCAGCAGCCCATTCAGCAAGTGGAGCTCTGGGACCTGGTGTCAGCCTTCGATCGGCTGCTCCGGGCCACGCTGACGGCCGGCAGCCACGCCTTGGTTGACGATGAGACACCCCAACAGGCCTACATGGACGAGATGACGCAGCGGCTGACGGCCGCCCCGGGGCAGCGGCTCGAATTCGAGCAGTTGTTCACGCCGCCCCGCACCCGGGCCCGTCTCGTGGGGCTCTTCCTCGCCCTGCTCGAACTCATGAAGGCCGGCTCACTCCAAGCTGAGCAGACCGAGCCCTTCGGCCCCATCTGGATCATGCTGACTCCCGCTCCCTCACCAACGTTGGAGCCAGCCGACTGGGAGCCGCTCTCGGCCGACACCCACGTGGCCTGAGCCAGCGTCGTCCAGCGATTGCCGCCTCTGGGATAGAGAATCGGTTGCACTCCCTGGATTCTCCCGCGACAATAGGCCAGCATGAAGTCTCTAAAGGGCAGCTTGCTCATTGCCAGCCCGACACTGCTGGACCCGAACTTCGTCAAGACCGTTGTCCTGGTGTTCGAGCACTCGGAGAATGGCGCGGGCGGAGTCGTTCTCAATCGCCAGACCGACAAGACCGTCGCCGACATTGCTGAGCAGGTGTTCGAACTGGAATCGGATTGGCATAAGCCGTTGCACCTGGGCGGGCCCGTCCCGGGTCCGGTCTGTGCTGCTCATGTGCTCGAGCATCTGGCGGACATGGAAATTCTGCCGGGGGTGTATGGCGCGATCGATCCCGCCAAGCTGGTGCAGGTCGTGGAGCAGAGCGTGGAACCGAGCCTCTTTGTGGTCAATTACTCCGGCTGGGGCCCAGGTCAGCTCGAGGGCGAACTGGAGGAGGATTCCTGGAAAGTGCTGCCCGCCCGTCCCGAGCACATCTTCTGGAAGAAAGAGCAGGACCTGTGGAAGGCGGTCATGGGCGAGTTGGTCGGCGCGAAGCTGGGCGATGCCTTGGGAGTTCGCTTCCGTCCTCCCGATCCGCGCATGAACTGAGTCAGGGTTCGAGTTTGATCCATGGCGGCCCCGTGCCGCACGGCCGCAGTACAGGGTAAGAGCGTGGCCATCAATATGCGGGTCTGGATGCGACAGGGGCACCGCTGGGGTGCCGTTGTCGTCGCGGCCCCGTTCTTGTTGGTCCTCGTCACGGGGCTCTTGCTCCAAGTGAAGAAGGAATGGTCGTGGGTGCAGCCGCCGACCCAGCGTGGCCAGGGGAAGGAACCAGCGGTCTCGATGGCCATGTTGCTCGCGGCGGCTCGGTCGCAGCCCCAGGCCGGCGTCACAGGCTGGTCGGACATCGACCGCATCGACATTCAGCCCAAGCGTGGGTTGGTCAAGATTCAGACGTTCAGTCGCTGGGAGATTCAGGTCGATGCCCAGACCGGCGCGGTGCTGCAGACAGCCTATCGCCGCTCCGATCTAATTGAGTCCCTGCACGATGGTTCCTGGTTCGGCGACAGCGCCAAGCTGTGGATCTTCCTGCCCGTCGCCTTCGTGGTCCTCGGACTGTGGCTGACCGGCATCTATTTGTTCTTCCTGCCCTATACGGTCCGCTGGCGGCGCTGGCGGAAGCGGCAGCAGCACGCGGGCCGTTCAACCGAGCCACCATCCAGCCCTGAGCCTCGGGGCGAGAGCCGCGTCTAACTGAAGTGAGAGCAAGCATGGACGTTCATCTGGTGCTCGGGATCAGCGTGACGTTGCTGGTGGTGGTTACGTTCCTGAGCTTGCGGGGTCGACTGCTCCGCGTGGAGCGGAAGCTGAATCTCATGTTGCGGCAGATGGGGGTCGAGACCGCGCCGCCGCTGCCGGACGAGGTCAAGGAAATCCTGCTGGACCCGTCGCGCAAGATCGAAGCGATCAAGGCCTACCGGCAGGCGACGGGGGCTGGCCTGGCTGAGGCCAAGGAAGCAGTCGAAGCCTACCTGCATGGCCGTTAATCATCGGGCTGACTCGGCGAATAGCCCCGGAGAAACAGCATCTTTCGGCCGAAGGGAGAGTTTCATGTCGCACTATCGCACCGCACTGCCGCAGCTTGGCCACGAGCTTTTTCTGACGGATGGTGGGCTGGAGACAACGCTGGTCTTTCTGGATCGCATGGAACTACCCTGCTTCGCGGCCTTCGATCTGCTCCGGCGGCCCGAGGGCGTGCAGCGACTGTGGGACTACTATCGCTCCTATGCCGATCTGGCTCGGCGCTGGGGCGTGGGGCTGATTCTCGAAAGCCCGACCTGGCGGGCCAATCCAGACTGGGGTCAGCGGCTGGGGTGCGATGCCCGGAAGCTGGCCGAGCTTAATCAAGCGAGCGTCGCCCTCATGGCGCAGGTGCGGAGCGAGTTCGAGTCGGCTGGGGGGCGGGCAGTGGTGAGCGGCTGCGTGGGACCGCGGGGCGACGGCTACGTCCTGCAGCAGGCGATGAGTGTGGACGAGGCCGCGGCCTATCACAGCGAGCAGGTGGCCGCTCTGGCTGACAGTCCGGCCGATCTGGTGACCGCGGCCACGATGACTTCCAGCGCGGAGGCGGCGGGCGTGGCTCGGGCGACGGCCCGCTTCAACATCCCCGTTGTCCTCTCCTTCACCGTGGAGACCGACGGCCGACTGCCCTCAGGAGAGACGCTTCGGTCCGCCATCGAGACCGTGGATGAACTCACCGCTGGTGCACCTGCGTACTACATGGTGAACTGTGCCCATCCCGAGCACTTCGGTCCG
>CALLZJ010000011.1 GCA_937858435.1 uncultured bacterium | reverse complement strand
CGCTCATGATTCTCGACGGCCACCCGCACCCGGAACGTTCGGGTCTCATGATCGACTTTTTCGTTCATCAGGAAGACCAGTCCGGGGACGGGGTCGACGCTGCCGGCCGCCGTCACCTGCACCTTGCCCCCGATGGCGACGCGGCCCAAGTAGCGCTCCGGCACGCCCACCTGCACCAGCACCAGGCTCAGGTCGATGATTTCAAGCAACTCGACCCGGGGCTGGGAGGTCACGCGCTCCCCTTCCTCGACGAAGCGCTCCGAGATGACGGCATCGTACGGGGCGCGAATGACCGTCTTTCGCAGGCGATCCTCACGGATGCGAACGTCCGCCTCGACCTGGGCCACCAGGGCACGGGCGACGGCGACCTGGGCGGCGGTGGGGCCGGCCTCGGCCTCCGCCAAGTCCGCGTCGGCGCGATCCACGCCCGCCGTCGCCGCCCGCAATTCCGCCAGGGCCTGGTCGTAAAGCTGGGGCGAGGTGGCCTGCTGCCGTATCAGCGCCTCCGTCCGCTTGAGGTCGGCTTCGGCCCGTTCGAGCCGGGCCACGGCTTCCGCCCGCATCGCTTTCAGACGCCGAATCTCCTCCGGCCGACGCCATGCGAGCAGGTCTTCCAGGTCCTTTTGCGTCTTTTCGAGCCGAGCCTTGGCTGCCGCCAGTTCTAGCTCATACTCCGTGGGGTCGAGTTCGATGAGCACCTCGCCCTGGGCCACGGGTTGGCCCAGGTCCAGCCGCAGTTTCTCCGAGTACTTCCGCCCTTCCACCTCGGCTTCAACCCGGCGGGAAGAGTAGGAGATTCTCTTGATCACGCCGTCCACTTCGGCCACGACCAGCGTTCGGCGGCGCGGTAGGAAGTTGCCGGTCAACTCGAGTGTGGCCGAGACCGTACCGCGCTGGACCGGGGCCAGGCGGACCGCCAAGGCGGCGGCCGCTGCTCGTGGGGTCGGCTGGGGTTCGCTCGTTGGGCTGGCGAGCAGCCAGTGCCGAGCCAGGACGAAGGTGGCCGCCAGACCACCCACAACGAGCAGGGCGGTGAAGAGGCTTCGCCGCGGGGTGTGCGTCATGGCCTGGCCTCCGGCCGCACCAGTATGCCATGGAACACCACGTTGAGGATGCTCTCGCACTGGCTGGCGAGGGTGACCTTGCGACCGGCGAAGTAGTTCGTGAACATCGTGCCATAGACGAGGTTGGAGACGACCTCGATGATCTGATCCACGGGTTCATCCCGAACGATGCCGGCCGCCACCAGCCCCTGGAACAGCTCGCGCCAGGGTCCCATGTTGGCTTCGCGCTGGACGAAGTAGGTCGGCTTCTTGCGATCGCGGAAGTGGGCCCGCTCATGGATGAGCAGTTCGACCACCTCGGGGTTCTCGTCGAAGAAGACGAGGTAGGCGCGGATGCCGGCCGCGATGCGGTCGAGGGGGCGCTCGGTCGCCGCCACGGCTTGGTCGACGGCATCCTTTAGACGCCGAATGCCATGATCGACGGCGGCGAGAAAGAGCTTCTCCTTGCTCGGGAAGTAGCGGTAAACCGTGCCCTTGCCGACGCCGAGCCGGTCGGCGATCTCCTGGACGTCGGTCAAGGCGAAGCCATGTTGGGCAAAGGCCTGGACCGCGCCGTCGAGGATCTCGCCGCGCCGGCGTTCCTGCCGGTCGGCATCGGGAGGTCGGCCCACGGGCCTGGTAGATCGCGTGGTTGCTGTCATGATTCCCCGCACGCAGGGCCCGAGTGCCCCGCCGAGTTGCTGGACGGACTCGTCCGTCCGTTAATTCTTTGTAGGCGGTCGGGACTGTTGAGTCAAGCTCGCGGTGGTTGGGCAGATCGCCTGCGGCTATGGAGCCTGCGCGTCGCGTCGCCCGGGGAAAGATAGGAACCAGGCTACCGCAGGACCACTTGTTCCGACGGAACAGTCATTGGGGTCCGCTTGAGGCCGAGGGCCTGACAGCACAGGCTGAAGGCCTGGCAGCCCTCAGCCCAGGGCAAGGCGACGCAGCCCCGCCGTCTGCTGCCGCTTCCGGTTCACCTGCCACCCTACGATGTCCCCTGTTCCGACTCCTTCTTGTCTTCCGAACGAAAGACGGGGGAATTGAAGAACTGAATCATCAGCAGCACGAAGCAGACGCCGAAGGCCGCTCCGGCAGTTATCAACCGGATGACGTCCAGCGTGTGATACGTCTCAAAGCGCGGCTTGCCGGCGACGCTGAAGAAGGAAGTCAATCCAACACACAACGTGAAAATGGCCATCCCGAATTGAATGCGCCTCATGCGCCGCCAGCGTTGCTCAGGTTGGGTGTTGTCCGCACCATCAGGACGGTCTGAACTCACGGTGTGATCCTCGTCAAGACGACTCAGCCCAACTTCGGCACCATGCCGAGGGCTTCTGTTCTTTTCTTTCACCAAAGCCCGTGACCGGTCAAGCGGGTTCACGAACTTCTGTTCCTGGCCGGGCCAGACTTCCCACCGCATCCAGTCAGCCGGCGGAAGGTCCACCAGAGGAGGGCGGGAACAGGCGTGATCCGATGAACTGCCCGAGGACGATCCCGATACCGATCAGGGCGACGAATGCAAGCCCCCCAATCCAGAGCGGGAGTTCGAACATGGGTTTGATCACGAACAGGGCGATGGTGCCTCCCGCCAGGCACCCCGCCGCGCCGCAGAGCCGGATTCGCCAGTCGTCTGGATACAGTTTCATGCGATTGCCTTTGCCCTAGCGCCTAATGCCACCGAACTCTGATTTATCGGGCAGCGCAAGGAGCAAGGTGTTGCTCTCCACCGGCCATGGCTCGCACCTGCCCTGTTCCGGAGCGGCATGCGCCACAGTCCACCGGGCTCTTCACGCTGAGCGTGCCCTGGTTCAGCGTGTGCGTGTGCTATTCATTCATGGGGACCACGGACCGCAGGTCACGCATCCTACGCCTTCGGATGTTGCCGTGCAAGAAGATTTCCCACTTTGGCAGCGTGGCCCGGCTCGCAGTGCCACGGCTCGCAGCCCTTCAAGCTCCCGAATTCCAGACGGGTTGCCCGAACCCAGGGCGGCGGAGGCTGCGCCTCCTTGCCCTGGGCTGAGGGCTTTCAGGCCTTCGGCCTGCAACTCCAGGAGCTTGTGATTTCCAGCGGCGTCAGCGGCCGGGCTTTTGAGTAGGCTGCCGGGTGACTTGGAGCACCGGGGTGCGGCCATCGGGGGCGGCCACATGGCGGACGACATAAAGCATGTCGGTACCCACGGGGCGATTCACCACGATGCGGGCCGGGAGTTGGCCAACGGCCCCTTGCTGGCGGACCAGCATCATCCGCGGGGAAGCATCGCCGACCGCCTCCCACCGCACCTCGTTGGGGTAGAGGATGACGGGCGGACCAATCGGCACGCCCTGTCCCTCGGGCTTGAGGAACTGGAGGATGATCGGCGTGCGGGTCTCGTTGCGGTAGCCGTTCCAAAGGGTCTGGGCCTCGGCCCGAGAGGGGAGGGCGAGCCCTAAGGCCATGAGAAGGCAGAGGTTAAGCCAACCACGCGGCATGGGACCACCTCTGAAGCAAGGCCGAGTCATCAGGGTTAACGGCCAGCCCCACCTGGTTTGCGCGGCCGGGGGGCTCGAAAGGTGCGTGAGAATGGCTCGGATGTCAAGTCGTGTAGTCGGCATTGAGGCGGACATACTCGGGGGTAAGGTCGCAGGTCCAGAATCGGCAGCGGGCCGGCCCCAGGGTGAAGAGGAGGCGGGCCGAGATTTCGCGGTTGGCCTTCATCTCTGCCGAGAGCTTGGCGGCATCGAAGGCCACGGGCTGACCGCGATCATACAGCAAGGTGCCGCCCAGCCACAAGGATAAGTCTTCCTCGCGGAAGGGGATGCCGGCGTAGCCCGCGGCCGAGACGATCCGGCCCCAGTTCGGATCATGGCCAAAGATGGCCGTCTTGACCAGGGCACTCTCGGCCACGACCTTGGCGACCTGCCGCGCCGCCGCCTCGGTCGGGAGCCCCTCGACCTCCAAGGTCAGCACATGGCTGGCACCCTCGGCATCGTCGACGATGGCCTGTGCCAGCGCGGTCGCCACGTCGGTGACGGCGGCCTCGAAGCGGCACAGCTCCCCGCCCGCCAGCGGCGGTGCACCGGCCGCGCCCTTGGCCAGCAGCAGCCCCGGGTCGTTGGGGCCCCTGTGTCCCTCGACGCTGATGCAGTTGAAGCTGCGGTCGACCGCCCGCGTCAGGATGGCCTGAAGTTCAGCCGCCGGGACCGCGGCATCGGTCATGAGGAAGGCGAGCATGGTGGCCATGTGGGGCCCGATCATGGCCGCCCCCTTGGCGAGCCCCGAGAGGCGATAGACGCCGGACTCCTCACTCACGGTGCGGTGGGCAGTCTTGATCCGTGTATCGGTCGTCATGATGGCGTGGGCCGCGGCATCGAAGGCCGCGCCATCGGCGGCCAGTTGGGCTTGGGCCTGGCGGATGCCGGCAACGACGGTCGGCATGGGCAACGGGCGGCCAATCACCCCGGTCGAAGCCACCAGAATCGACTCGGCCGGCACGTCCAAGAACTCGGCGAGCACCTGGCTCATCAGCTCGGCATCGGCCAGCCCCTGGAGGCCAGTGCAGGCGTTGGCATTGCCGGAACAGATCACGATGCCGCGTGCTTGGGCCGACGGAACCCGGCGGCGCGACACCTGCACGGGAGCAGCACAAACGCGATTCTGGGTGAAGACGCCCGCCGCCGCGGCGGGGCGGTCGCTGACGATCAGAGCCACGTCGCGGCGGGTGGGATCGGGCCGCAGCCCGGCATGGACGCCGGCGTAACGAAACCCCCGCGCGAACTGTGCTGCATCCACACCCATCCCCTCCGTTGCCTTGGTCGAAGCCGCTCCTCAGCCAGCTTGCGGAGCGCTGCTACTCCTTCAATAGATACAGGAGCACCTGGGAGGCCAGGTCCAGGGCCGATTCGTGACTGTAGCCCAGGCAGTCGGTCCCGGCATGCTTGTCGAGCGCGCAGCCCAGGTCGAACTTGCTGTAGACGATGATCCAGGGACTGCGCGGATTGTTGGGTTCGAGCCGCAACCCTTCGAGCAACGGGTCGATGGTGGCATAGGGCTTGCCCCGCTGGGTGCGGCACTGGACCTTCCTGATCGGCTGACCGGGGACTTCAAAGAAGCGCGTGCTGATGCGCGAACTGAAGAGCGGGTCCTCCAGCGGGATCGGTTGCAGCTCGCGGCCGAAGACATCGGCGACCATGGCTCGGAACGCGGTGTCGAACTCCGCGGAGCCGCAGGCGGCGTCGGCCAGCAAGAGCCCGCCGTGTTCGAGGTGGTCGCGGAGGCGCCGGCCATTCTCGGGGCTGAGTTGGAAGCCAGAGCGGCCATGCATGTAGAGGAACTTGAAGTTCGTCAGGCTCGGGTCGCCGAGCATGAGCGGCTTGGGCTGGAGCACCACGTCCACGCCGTGCTTGGACTTCACGTGGGTCATGAGCGCTCGCATGGCGTTCGGGGCCGGCTGCCAGTTGGCCCCGCCGTAGTTGACCTGGGCCACCTGCAAGAAGCCGCGCGGCACCGATTCCTCGGCCTTCTTCAGAATCTCCTTCTTCGAGAGCTTGTCCTCGGGCGGTTCGAGCCCCGTGGCATAGGCGACGATGTTGGCCGCCAGGCGGAAGGCGAGCTGGGTCTGGGGTATCCCCTTTTCCCACTCGTTCGATTCCCAGTGGCAAGACATGTCCTGGGCGGCATAGATCAGGAAGGTCTTACAGCCGGCGTCGATCCCATGCAGCTTGAACGAGCCCGGCGCCACGTTGAAGTAGGCGGACCAGATCGGATGGCCCTCGGGGAGTTCAACCAGCTTGCGGTCGGGCCACATCTCGGCGACCAGTTCGCGGAAGCCCTGATCGAACTCTGCGCGGCCACAGCAGGCCTCGGCGAAGATGAAGCCGCCCTGCTCGGCATACTGCTGCAGGAGGATCTTCTCGTTCTGCCCGAAGCGCGGGGCCTTGTGGCCATTGAAGTAGACGATCGGCGCCTGGAGCAGCCCCTGGAGCCCTTCCTCGTCGCCGACGCCGATCTCCTTGGCGTCGAAGATCTGCCAGGAGAGCGGCGTGGCCCGCCCGTCCTTCTTGAACACTTCCTGGCTGCAGAACTCGACGAGATTGCGGACGTCGTTGCGGTCGTTGTTCCAGTCGCCCATGATGTCACGCTTAGGACCGTGCATCATCTTGTACATGAGGACGGGAGTGCGGCCTTTGGCCAGGAAGAGCAGGCTGAAGCTGGTCGCCACGATCTCGTTGCCGTCGAACATGCTGCCGCTTTGCCATGAGCCGTTGGTCCGTTGGCTGGCGAGCAGGTCCTTGGCCCCCATGCGATACCAGTCGATGGGGGCGCCGCGGGCATCCTCGAAGAAGCGCATGCCGCTGAAGCGGCCGGCCCGTTCAACGCCATACATGCTGTAGAAGTAGTTAGGCATCGAGAACTCGGCCGGTCCCCGAGACTGGAGGCGGAAGGTCTGCCCGACCCGGTCGATAGCC
>CALLZJ010000010.1 GCA_937858435.1 uncultured bacterium | reverse complement strand
CTGCTCGCCGACGAAGTGGCCCGACTGGGGAAGGACGCCTCAGGCAATCAGCGGCTAGCAGACGTCGGTCTGGCCCTGCGCGGCGCGGTCGAGCGCCACTTCAAGGAGCGGAGCATCCCGGTCAACGTCCGCTACATCGACCCGAGCTACATCATCCGCTCGGCGCCGGCGACGTCGAACGACGCGGTCTTCTGTCTGCAACTGGCCCAGCATGCGGTCAACGCGGGCATGTCCGGTCGGACCAACATGCTGGTGGGCGTCTGGAAGAACACCTTCACCCACGTGCCGCTCTGGGAAGTGGTGAAGCAGCGGAAGAAGCTCGACCCGGCCGGCCCCTTCTGGCTGTCGCTGATGCAAGCGACAGGCCAGCCCTTCTCGCTGAAAAACGACACGCCGCCGGCGTGACCCGGCGGCGCGTTAACTCGAGTGCGCGCTTGACTTAGTTGCCGCCCTGGATTTCGCGATCCCGGGTGGTGAGCGTTTCATTCTGCCGCATGAGGGCCATCAGCCGCATGACCTCATGGACGAGGACGGGGTGCAGGGCGTCCTTGCGCCGCTGCGCTTCATCCTTGACGACCTTGGCATCCTCGATGAGCGCCCGGAAGGGCCGCACGCCCGGGGCATCGGAGCGGATTTGCTCCCGGAGTTCCCGCTGGGTCTTGAGTTCTTCCCGGGTCTGGCCGCGGAGCCGGTCCAACTCGTTGAGCAAGCTGGCAACGTCGACCTGAAGCTGGTTGCGCTGGTTGATGACGGTGTCGATGTCGCGCTTGAGGGACTCAATGTCCAGCTTGGTCTCGGCCACCGACTTGGGCTGGGCCGACTTGTCGAGCGGCGTCTCGGCATTGAAGGCCACCGGCCGATCGCCCTTGGTGAGTTGATCGAGCACGGCTCCGAGGGCCAGCCGTTCCCGCTCGCGGTTGGTTTCCAGTTCGCGGATCTTATCGACGAGGTCGCGCTGGCGGGCGTCATAGTCGGTCTCATCGGCGAAGGTGTAGATGCCGATGCCGAGCGCGCTGATGCTCAGGACGACGACGAAGACCGTAAAGACTTTGCTCAAGGTGGTGAGCATGGATGCCTCGGCGATTAGCGGGGGCTGGAACCGGCGGTGGCGGATTCAGTCTGGACGAGCCGCTCTTCCAGGGCCCGATTGGGCTGTTCCCGGCTGGCGCTGCGGGCCCCCACCTCGGCAAGCTGGTTCCATGCGTCGGCCTCGCGGCCCAGGGCGACGTCGGCGGCGTGCTGCGCCTCCTCCAGTTCAACATAGAGTCGCGACAACTCGCGCCGCCGCTCCGTGTTCTCGTAGGTCAGCCGGTCACGCAGGAACTCCTCGGCGGCCCGGCGATTGTTCAGATGCTCCACGTCGGCCCGCAACCGTTCGATGTCGTCGTTGATCCGGGCCCGCAGCCGCAGCAAGCTGGCCTTGGTCTCGGCTAGCTCCCGCTCCTGGGCGATGAGCTTCGGCTTGGAGAGCAGAATCGCCTCGCGGATCAGATGCGTGAAGCCCACCGGCCCCAGGTCGCGGGCCAAGTCGGCGATCTCACCTTGATTGAGCCGCAACTTGCCCGGATCGGCCCGGGGATCGCGGGGATCGTAGGTGACGCGGCCGGCCTCGGTCCGCTGCTGAAGCTCGCTCTTCTGCCGATAGCCGCGAATGCCGGCTGCCTGCTTGCGGGCTTCGAGGGACTTGAGTTTCTCCTGAATGCCGGCGGGCATGCGTTCGATCAATTCCGGCGTCAGTTCAATGCGGTCCGCGAGCAGATTGAGCTGCGCGTCGGGCAGCTTCTCGAACCACTTCCCCGTGGAGACGCCATCGCGCCTTTCGCGGAGCAGCTCCAAGTGACGGGCCCAGGCATTGCGAGCGGTGTAGCTCTGAGCGGCGGCATAGAAGAGCACGAAGGCGGCCAGGACATTCAAAATGGCCAAGATCCGGGTGGTCCAGGTCATTGAGGACGGCCTCCGGCGCAAGAGTGGGGCGTGGGCAGACGCTGCCGCAGCCTACCCCTAGTTTACCCAGCCTTTCTTCCATCGGAAGGGGAAAAGGTCCAGGTGAGGCCCAATTCAGCGTCAAGCGGCGGGAGGTGTGCGGACCGTGCCGGTTGCGTCGATCATGCCGCCAAGCGGTAGGGAAATCGCTGCCGATCGAACCGCCGGGGCGTGGATCGGAGTCGGCCCGAGCGGTAGGCGGCAGCGTTAGAGATTGACCAGCCGCAACTCGCCGACCACCTGGCCGCGAGTATTCTTGATGGGCTTGACGCTGGCCTCGCGCAGCTCGGCCACGCTGACTTCATGGAGGAACTGCTCGAGCAGCCGCACCATGACGGGGTTGATGGCCCGGCCGTTGCCGTCGCTGATCTTCAGGGCGATGCCCACGTCCCGACCGATGAGGCCGGCGCAGAAAACCCCCTCGGCCCCGATCTTACCGGTCACGTGCTGGCCGAGCTTCTGGAGCAGGAACGTCCCAAACTGGCCCTCGAACGAGACATGAACGGGATGGGCGGCCATGGCGGCGACGATGCGGGTGGCGGCATCTTCCCAGCCATCGGGCCGGGTGCCGGCGTTGGCCAGCCGCGCATAGGCCGTCGCGGCCTGGGCCAGCGTCATGAAGAAGGTCGGTACCCCGCAGCCGTCCACGCCGGTGTGAGTGTTGCCGGTCACCCCGGCAAAGGCATACATGCAAGCGGCGATGGCTTCCTGCAAGGGATGGCTCGGTTCGAAGTAGTTGGCGGTGGGCCAGCCCTTGTGCAGGCAGGAGGCCAGCATCCCCGCATGCTTGCCTGAGCAGTTGTTGTGGAGCCGCTGGGGCTTTCCCCCCGAGCGGTACAGCTCTTCCATGGCAGGTTCATGGAGCGGCGGATGGGGACCGCAACCGAGTTGGTCGGCCGAGGCCCCGCACTTGGCCAGAATGCTCGCCACCGCTTCCAGGTGCAGGGACTGGGCCCCGTGGGAAGCACACATGACGGCGAGTTCGGCAGCCGTGAACTGGTAGCGGTCGGCGGCACCGAGGTGTACCGCCGTCATCGCCTGGAAGGGTTTGCCGCTCGAACGCAGATAGGTAGGGAACTGGCCGTCGCCCCGGCTGAAGATGAGCCGGCCCTTCGTATCACAGACGGCGATGCTGCCATAGTGGATCGATTCGAGCTTGCCGCTACGCCAGACTTCCACGAGTGGCACATGACCCGGTGCGGCATGCATGGGCAGCCTCTCTAACCAGTCTGGCAGCGGGAACGCTCTCGCAGCTACTCACCGACGTACGGCAACAAGGCCATGAAACGGGCCCGCTTGACCGCGGTCGCCACGGCCCGCTGGTAGGCAGCGCACAGCCCCGTTCGCTTGCGGCCCAGGAGCCGGCCCTGCGCCGTGCACAACTTTTTCAGTCCCTGGATGTCCTTGTAATCCACAAAGGCCGGCCGGGGGCACCCTTGCGGGGTGCAGAATCGACACCGGTTCTTCCGACTCGAACCGCTCCTCTTTTTCGCCATCGCTTGCTCACTTCTTTCCTGGCAGGATACACCTCCACTCCGAACCCTCAGTGTAATGAGGCCGGCCTTCAGGGTCAACGATCTGCCGCTCCCGGGTGCACCTGTGGATGGGGGATTGGGGCATCTGCATCCAGTGGGGCGATGGCCAGGCCGCGCCACGGGCGCTGGAGGGGGTCGCCAAGGCCTGCCGAAGGGGTCTCCAGGGCTCGCCACGCGTCTGGGCGCTACCGCCAGCGTTCGCCAGGGGGTCGCCAGGAGGGGTTTTGTCGCACTTGGACACCATCACAACGTTGATTTCCCAGGGTTTCAGGCGCCTGCCACGCTTCCCGGCGCTCATTTCGGCCTCTGCGCCGCGGTCTTCCTCCAACCAGGCCCTTTCCGACCGATCAGACCAACTTCGTAGTCTATCATAATGAACGGACGTATACAACCCGGTTTTGGCGGCGGGCACCGAGTGCACCGACGGAACGAAAGGCACCTCTCCGGAAAGACGCTGGCCACGATTTTCCCCCTGGGGCTGTAAGGCAATTTTTTGGGGGTCGTATCTGCTGGTGTAGTTCGCAACCAATCCAACGCAGCTCA
>CALLZJ010000009.1 GCA_937858435.1 uncultured bacterium | reverse complement strand
CCACTGGCGCCTTGGCCGACGGCATGGACGGGGCGGATTCCCCTCCGGTCGATAAAAACTGGTACGTCGTCAAGGTGCAATCGGGCCGGGAAGACACCATCCGGGACGCGGTCCTCCGCCGCATCAAGAAGGAAGGGCTCGAGGAGTTCGTGGCCCAGATCGTCGTGCCGGTCGAACGGACGACGGAGATTGTCAAAGGCAAGAAGATCACGCGCCGGCGCAAGCTCTATCCGGGCTATCTGTTCGCCGAGGTCACGTTCAACGACCGCATTCTGTTTCTGTTCCGCGAGACCCCGGGGGTGGGGGACTTCGTGGGGGCGGGGCTGAACAAAAAGCCGTTGCCGATGGCGGCGAGCGACGTACAAAAAGTGCTCCAGCAAAAGGAAGAAGTCGTACAAAAACAGGCCGTTCCCAAGATCAAGCTGGAGCGGGGCGAACGGGTCAAGGTCAAGGACGGCATGTTCGCGGGGATGGAAGGCGAAGTCAACGAGATTCTCGAGGCCAAGGGGTTGGTGCGCGTGATGCTGAAGATTTTCGGCCGCGACGTCCCCGTGGAACTCGAGTATTGGCAGATCGAACACGTATAGCACCGCGGCCCACACCAGCCGGGTCCATTCGCAAGCGAGTAAGCGACCATGGGGAAGCAAGTCGCGGCTCAGATCAAGTTGCAGTGCCCGGGCGGCGCCGCGACGCCCGCCCCGCCCGTGGGGCCGGCTCTGGGTCAGCACGGCGTCAACATCGGCGCCTTCGTCAGCCAGTACAACGAACGCACCAAGGATATGCGCGGCATGACCATCCCCGTGGTCATCACCGTCTATTCGGACCGCAGCTTTGACTTTGTCCTGAAGAGTCCGCCCGCCGCCGTGCTCATCAAGCAGGCCGCCGGCATTCCCACCGAGAAGAAGAAGGGCAGCGAAATGCTGCCACCCGAGGAAAAGACCAAGAAGACTGGCAAGTACAAAGCCTCGACCGTGACCAGTTCCCAGGTCCGGGATATCGCGCAGAAGAAGATGAACGATCTCAATGCCCGTGATGTCGAGCACGCCATGCGGATCGTGGAGGGCACGGCCCGCAGCATGGGCATCAAGGTCGTGGGCTAACCCGGAGTCCGATTCGATTCCAGCCACGCGGTCCGGAATGCCGCCCCGCCCCATCGGCCGAGGCGGCTCTTTGCATCGCGAACAGCCTTACCAGTGGAAGTTGAACCAAGCCATGCCGAAGAAGACGACCAGCGACACCGCGGCCCCGACGGAAGCCGGGACGGAAGAGAAGAAGCCCAAGGGCGGCAAGGCCAAGGCGGAGAAGCCGGCCGAGACGCCGACTCCACCCGCTCCGCCTGCGGAAGGCGGCATGGCTCCGCTCGAGATGTCGAACAAGAAGAAGGGCAAGACACCCGGCAAGCCACCTCGCCGCGGCCGCAAGCTGCGGACCAAGATGGCAGAGGTTGAGAACTTGCTGGCCAAGCGCGGCTCCATGCCGCTCAAAGATGCGATCGCCTTCCTCAAACAGAACAAGCGGGCCAAGTTCGACGAGACCGTGGAAATCCACATGTGTCTCGGCATCGATACCAAGCAGGCCGACCAGTTGGTGCGCGGCGCTGTAGCCCTGCCGCATGGGATCGGCCGGGCCGTGCGGGTGCTGGTCTTTGCCCAGGGCGACAACGTCGCCAAGGCGAAGGAAGCGGGAGCCGACTTCGTTGGCGGCGCTGAACTCGCGGACAAGATCGCCAAGGAAGGCTGGGTCGACTTTGACGTGGCCCTGGCGGCACAAGACATGATGGGCGTCGTCGGCCGGCTCGGCAAGGTGCTCGGACCGCGCGGTCTGATGCCCACGCCCAAGGCCGGCACCGTGGTGCCGCCGGGACAGGACCTGGGTTCTGCCGTCAAGGAGTTCAAGGCGGGCAAAGTCGAGTTTCGGGCGGACTCGACGGGCAACGTCCATGCTCCGGTTGGGAAGCTGAGCTTCGACGAAGCCAAGCTCACGGCCAACATCACGACCTTCGTCGACGCCATCCGAGCCGCCAAGCCGACCGCGGCCAAGGGTGTCTATGTCCGGGGGGCGGCCCTCTCCGCGACCATGAGCCCCGGGATCCCGCTGAGCCTGTAGCACTGCCTTGCCGCCGTATGGTGGTTTCATACCATTATCTGAACCCGCTCGAAGTGCCTGGAAGCATCGCCGATGAGCAAGCAGATCAAGCAAATGGAAATGGCCGCGCTCGCCTCCACGCTGGGTGAGGCGCGCGACATGGTGCTCCTGAACCTGACGGGTTTGCCAGCTCAGGCCGAGAATCAAATGCGCTTGGCCCTGCGGAAGAAGAACATCCGCATGCACCACGTGAAGAACAGCCTGGCAATCAAGGTCCTGGCCGAGAAGGGCCTGACCGGCTTCGACACCTACTTCACCGGCCCGACGGTGCTGGTCTGGAGCACGGCCCCGGACGTGGCCATCTCCACGGTCAGCAAAGAGATCGACGTCTTCTTCCAGAAGCACCGGACGATCAAGTCGCTGGCGGCCAAGGCGGCCATCACGGACGGGGCCGCGGTGACCTTCGAGGACGCCAAGAGCTTGCCGACGCGCGAGGAAGCGATCGGGGCAGTGGTCGCGGCGTTGCTCGGGGCGGGTGGCAACCTGGTGGCCGCTCTGGTGGGGCCGGGGCGCAAGCTCGCCGGTGCGATCAAGTCGATCGAGGACAAGCAGTCGGAAGGTCAGTCCGAGTCCACGGAGCCGGCACCGGCCTCGGCCTAAGGGGCTGCCCCAACCGCATCAGCTATTACGCAACCGCTTCTTCATACACACGACCCGCGACACTCGAAAGGATCACCGATCATGTCCGAAGGCGCTGCAACGTTCGCCCCTGAGATTAAAGAGCTTGGCGACAAGCTGGCCGCGCTGAAACTGACCCAGGCGGTTGAGTTGGGCAAGTATCTGAAGGAAACGCACGGAATTGAACCGGCCGCGGGCGGCGCGGTGATGGTAGCGGCCGCCGGAGCTGGCGCGGCGGCCCCCAAGGCCGAGGAAAAGACCGAGTTCACCGTCCAGTTGGAAGACGCCGGCGCCCAGAAGATTCAGGTCATCAAGGTGGTGCGCGAGCTCACGGGCCTGGGCCTGAAGGAAGCCAAGGATCTGGTCGAAGGCGCGCCCAAGCCGGTCAAGGAAAATCTGCCCAAGGCTCAGGCCGAGGAATGGAAGAAGAAGCTCGAGGCGGTGGGCGGCAAGGTGTCGCTCAAGTAACTGACGGACTTACGGTGGCGGCCGCGGCGTCCGAGGACTGGCCGCGGCTTGCCGCATCTCTAGACTGAACTTCTGCGGTCAGTTGGCGCGGACCGCAGCACGACGCACGCTCGGTGAGGTCGGCGGTTCGGTGGGACTATCCTGCCTTAAGGCTGCCGGCTGGCATGGCACCACGGAAGACAAGATCGGCCCAACGAGACCTCGGGACGTCCTTCGCCTGCTCGGAGCGACGGTACCGAGTCGTTGTCTGCGCCATCCCGACGTGTTCGGCTGCCCTGTTCGCGTTGGCTCCCACTTGAGGTCTTGGACGCTGCCCGGAACCGTGCTCGCTAGCAACGAACGCTTGAGCCGGCCGTGAGTGAGTAGGCAGCATCCAACCTGCGGCACCTGCCAAGGAGCATTTGCATGGCCGGGGCCGCCACCACCCCCCCGCGCCCCCCCGCCACTTCGGACGCCGCGGCGACGCCATCGAAGTCCCGCAGCTTACAGAAGTCCAAACCAAATCCTACGACCGCTTCTTGCAGTACGACGTCGCCCCCGAAAAGCGCGACCTGGTCGGACTCGAGGGCGTGCTCCGCGAAGTCTTCCCGATCGAGTCCTACGACAAGACCATCCGCCTCGAATACCTCCGTTACGAACTGGGCAAGCCCCGCTACGACCCCGACGAATGCCGTAAGCTTCGCCTCACCTACGGCCGGCCTTTCCGCGTCTGGCTCCGTCTCGTCAAAGACCAGCCCGTCGAGGAAGAAGTCTACCTCGGCGATATGCCCATCATGATCGGCGGCGGTGAGTTCATCATCAACGGCGCCGAACGCGTCGTCGTCAGCCAGTTGCACCGCAGCCCCGGTGTCGACTTCACCGTCGAACTCGAAGGCGCCGACCGCAAGATGCACTCCTGCCGCATTATCCCCGAGCGCGGCAGTTGGATCGAGATCAACGTCAGCAAGCGCGAAACGCTGCAGGTCCGCATCGATCAGTCGGGCAAGTTCTCGGCGATGACGCTGCTGCGGGCCATGGACGCCCGCTACTCCACCGATGCCGACATCCTGAAGGCGTTCTTCCCCATCGAAACGATCAAGGTGACGGCCGACCACTTGGCCGCCCTTGAAGGCCGGCACGTGGTAGGCGATATCGTCGACGTCGAGACCGGCGAAGTGCTGTGCGACTCGGGTGAAGCCCTCACCAAGCGGCACATTGACGCCATTCTCGCCGCCAAGGTGCCGTCCATCGCGGTCCTGGGCAAGGCGACCGATCCCATCGTCCTCAATTCGCTCGAGGAAGACGCTACCTCGTCGCATGAGGAAGCCCTGCTCAAAATCTACCAGCGGCTGCGTCCCGGCAACCCGCCGCAGCTCGAAAAGGCGCGGGACCTCTTCCGAGAGAAGTTCCTCGATCCGAACCGCTATCGGCTCGGCCGGGTCGGCCGCTTCCGCATCAATCGCAAGTTCAAGCAGGACATCCCCGAGACGGAGATGTGCCTGCATTCGCTCGACTTGCTCAATGGCATGCGCTACCTCTTGCACCTGCGCGCCGGCCAGGGCTACGTGGACGACATCGACCACCTGGGCAATCGGCGACTCCGCACGATCGACGAGCTGGCGGCGGACGAGCTGCGCAAGGGCTTCCTGAAGCTGCGCCGCACCGTCCAGGAGCGCATGTCAATCAAGGACCAGCAGGACATGACGCCGCGCTCGCTCATCAACCCCAAGAGCGTGTCGGCGGCGATCGATTACTTCTTCGGCCGCGGCGAACTGAGCCAGGTGGTCGACCAGACCAACCCGCTCTCGCAACTCACCCACGAACGGCGGCTCTCGGCCCTGGGGCCGGGCGGCTTGAACCGCAAACGCGCCGGCTTCGAGGTGCGCGACGTCCATATCTCCCACTATGGCCGCATCTGCCCGATCGAAACGCCGGAAGGCACCAACATCGGTCTCATCTCCAGCCTGAGCATCTACGCTCGCGTGGACGACTATGGCTTCTTGATCACGCCCTACCGCAAGATCAAGAACAAGAAGCTCGTGGACGGCGACGACAGCATCGAGTGGCTCCGGGCCGACGACGAATCGGTCGTGCACCTCGCGCCCGCGGACGCTCCGGTGGAGAACCACAAGCTCGCCGCCGATAAGGTGATCGCGCGCCACGAGGGCGACTTCGGCTACCATCCGGCCGAGAAAGTGCAGTACATCGACGTGTCGCCGCGGCAGATGGTCGGCGTGTCGGCCGGCCTGATCCCGTTCCTCGAACACGACGACGCCAACCGGGCCCTCATGGGTTCGAACATGCAACGGCAGGCAGTGCCCTTGCTCATCACCGAGCCGCCCATCGTGGCGACGGGCATGGAAACCGAAGTGCCACGCAATAGCGGCATGGTCGTCCGGTCCGAACGGGCCGGAGCGGTGACCTACGTGGATGCCGAGCGCATCCGCGTCGACGAGCAGGAGTATCCGCTCCGCAAGTTCGTCGGCCTCAATGAGCGGACCTGCCTCAACCAGAGGCCGGTCGTCAAGCCGGGCCAGCGGGTCAAGAAGAACCAGATCATCGCCGACACGGCCGCCACGCGGGCCGGCGAGTTGGCCTTGGGTCGCAACGTTCTCGTCGCGTTCGTTTCCTGGGAAGGCTACAACTTCGAGGACGCGATCATCATCAGCGAGAAGCTGGTCAAGGAAGACACGTTCACCTCGATTCACATCGAGGAGTTCGAGATCGAAATCCGCGAGACGAAGCTGGGCAAGGAAGAGTTCACGCGCGATATCCCCAACGTCTCGCCCAAGGCGCTGGCCAACCTGGACGACCATGGCATCGTC
Source organism: uncultured bacterium (assembly GCA_937858435.1). Taxonomy (GTDB): domain Bacteria; phylum Planctomycetota; class Planctomycetia; order Gemmatales; family HRBIN36; genus CALLZJ01. The sequence goes on along the minus strand of CALLZJ010000009.1, from coordinate 11,070 downwards.
CATATCGGCACCTATGTCAAGCCGGGCGACATCCTCGTGGGCAAGGTTTCGCCCAAGTCCAAGAGCGAGTTGACGCCCGAAGAGAAGCTGTTGCACGCGATCTTCGGCCGGGCCGGCGAGGACGTCAAGAACGACTCGCTTGAAGTGCCCTCGGGCATCGAGGGCGTCGTGATCCACACCGAGCGCTTCAGCCGCCGGGCCAGCATGGCCGAGGATGAACGCAAGCGGCTGGACAAGGAAGAGAAGGAAATCAACCACCGCTATACGGGGCTGCTCGCGGGGCAGTTTCGAGCGCTGATCGACGAGATCCAGGCCATCCTGGATCGCAAGGACATCAAGGACCCGGCCTCGGGCAAGTCGCTGAGTGCGGAGAAGGACGAGAAGGTACTCGCCGAGCTGGCCGGGAAGCTGGCCACCCGGGCCGCCGACGCCTTCAAGCTCGACGGGCTGGACATCCGCAGTCCTGACCGCCGCAAGCAGACCGATGAAGCCTATCGCCGACACGTCGAACAGATCGTCGCCCTGGCCGACGAACGCGACCGCAAGCTGAACCACCTGAAGCGCGGCGACGAGTTGCCCTCGGGCGTGCAGCAGATGGTGAAGGTCTACATCGCCACGAAGCGGACCATCTCGGTCGGCGACAAGATGGCGGGTCGGCACGGCAACAAGGGCGTGATCTCCAAGATCCTGCCCGAGGAAGACATGCCGTTCCTCGCGGACGGCACGCCGGTCGACATTATGCTCAACCCGTTGGGTGTACCCAGCCGCATGAACGTCGGTCAGATTCTCGAGACGCACCTGGGCTGGGCGGCCAACAAGCTCGGCTTCAAGGCGATCACGCCCGTCTTCGACGGTGCCACCGAAGAGGAAATCCGTGAGTGCCTCAAGGAAGCCGGCCTGCCCGAGAACGGCAAGAGCGTGCTCTTCGACGGTCGCACCGGCGAACGGCTCGAGCAGGAAGTCACCGTGGGCTATATCTACATGATGAAGCTGCACCACCTGGTCGACGACAAGGTCCATGCCCGGGCCACGGGTCCCTATTCGCTCATTACCCAGCAGCCGCTGGGCGGCAAGGCGCGGTTCGGCGGCCAGCGGTTCGGGGAGATGGAAGTGTGGGCGCTGGAAGCCTATGGCGCCGCCTTCGTGCTCCAGGAACTGCTCACGGTCAAGTCGGACGACGTCGAGGGCCGGACCAAGATTTACGAATCGATGGTCAAGGGCGAGAACTCGCTGGAGGCTGGCACGCCAGCCAGCTTCGACGTGTTGACGAATGAGATTCGCGGGCTGGGGCTGAACATGCAGCTCATCAAGAAGCGGATCTAGCAGGGGCAGGTTGGGCCAGGCCGGGACCGCCGTCCCCGGGCCAGGCCAACCGCAGCAGGCCCCGAAGGCGACGACGGCAGCTTTCACTCGGCAAGGGCATTCTTCCCACCAGAGGGTTCCACCGTGAGCACCGGCGAAGCCGCCTACGATCGGATTAATGACTATACCGCCGTGCGCATCAGCCTTGCCAGCCCCCAGGACATCCGCGCCTGGTCGTTCGGCGAGGTGAAGAAGCCCGAGACCATCAATTACCGCACCTACAAGCCGGAAAAGGACGGCCTGTTTTGCGAACGCATCTTCGGGCCCGAAAAGGACTGGGAGTGCACGTGCGGTAAGTATCGCGGCATGAAGTACAAGGGTATGGTCTGCGACCGGTGCGGCGTGAAGGTCACGCACAGCCGCGTCCGGCGCAAGCGCATGGGCCATATCGAACTGGCTTCGCCCGTCGTCCACATCTGGTTCTTCAAGGCCATGCCGAGCCGGCTCGGCACCTTGCTCGAAATGAAGACGATCAGCCTGGAAAAGATCATCTACTACCAGGACTACGTCGTCATCGACAAGGGCGCGACGCCCCTCAAGGACCGGCAACTCCTTACCGAGGAAGAGTATCGCAAGGCCCGAGAGCAGTACGGCGAGACCTTCGAAGCCGACATGGGCGCCGAGGCCATCAAGAAGATGCTCGAGCGGCTCGACCTGGTCAAGCTCTGCAACGACCTCCGAGCCGACCTGGCCAAGGACAACGTCAAGAGTTCCAAGCAGAAGCAGAAGGACCTCACCAAGCGCCTCAAGGTGGCCGAGTCGCTCCGAGACAGCGAGAATCGATCCGAGTGGATGGTGCTCTCCTGCATCCCCGTTATCCCGCCTGACCTGCGGCCGCTGGTCCTCCTGGACTCGGGTAACTTCGCCACCAGCGACCTGAACGACCTTTACCGCCGGGTCATCAACCGCAACAACCGGCTTAAAAAGCTTGTCGACCTCAACGCGCCCGAGGTCATCATCCGCAACGAGAAGCGGATGCTGCAGCAGTCGGTCGATGCCCTCTTCGACAACGGCCGATGCAAGCGGCCCGTGCTCGGCTCCTCGAACCGCCCGCTCAAGTCGCTTACCGACATGATCAAAGGCAAGCAGGGTCGGTTCCGTGAGAACCTGCTGGGCAAGCGCGTCGACTACTCGGCCCGCTCCGTGATTGTGGTCGGCCCCGAACTCAAGCTCCACCAGTGCGGTCTGCCCAAGAAGATCGCTCTCGAGTTGTTCCAGCCCTTCATCATTCGCCGGCTCAAGGAACTACAGCATGCCGACACGATCAAGTCGGCCAAGAAGATGCTGGAGCGCAAGGCAGACGAGGTGTGGGATATCCTCGAGGAGGTGACCAAGAGCCATCCCGTGCTGCTCAATCGCGCCCCAACGCTGCACCGCATGGGTATCCAAGCCTTTGAACCGGTCCTCATCGAAGGCAACGCCATCCGCATTCACCCACTGGTCTGCAAGGGCTTCAATGCCGACTTCGACGGCGACCAGATGGCCGTCCACCTGCCGCTCTCCATCGAGGCCCAGGTCGAAGCAACCGTGCTGATGATGTCCACGAACAACGTCTTCAGCCCCGCAAACGGCCAGCCGATTATCACCCCCAGCCAGGACATCGTCATGGGGTGCTACTTCATGACGGCCGTCCGCGCCGGCGAGAAGGGCGAAGGCAAGGTCTTCAGTAGCACCCGCGAGGTGCACCTGGCATACGGCCTGGGCAAGGTGGGGCTCCACGCCAAGGTCCAGGTTCGGCTGCCGATCGAAAAGCGGGTCATCACCGAGATCAACAACAAGCCGACCGAGATTCAGCGCAAGCCCAATGGACTGGTCACCACGACCGTGGGCCGTTTGCTCTTCAACGAGATTCTGCGGCCCAAGATGCCCTTCTACGACCTGGCGCTAGGCAGCAAGTACCTGTCGCGCATCATCGCTGACTGCTACGAAATCCTGGGCCGACGCGAAACGATCGACCTCCTGGATCGGCTGAAAGAAACGGGCTTCCGCGAGGCGACGCGGTCCGGGTTGTCGTTCGCCACCGACGACCTGCGCACGCCGGCCAACAAGGATCAGGTCATTCGAGACGCCGAGAAGGAAGTCGACAAGATTCAGAAGAGCTACCAGCGCGGTCTGGCCACCGAGGACGAGCGCTACAACAAGGTCATCGACGTCTGGACTCATGCCCGCGAAGAGATCACGCGGGAGATGATGAAGGACCTGCAAAACGACCATCGGCACGGGCAGCAGTATCTGAATCCCATCTACCTGATGGCCCACTCCGGCGCCCGCGGCGGCGTCGAGCAGATTCGCCAGTTGGCCGGCATGCGCGGCCTCATGGCCAAGCCCAGCGGCCAGATCATCGAGACGCCCATCAAGGCCAACTTCCGCGAGGGGCTCTCGGTCCTGGAGTATTTCAGTTCGACCCACGGCGCTCGCAAGGGTCTGGCGGACACGGCCCTCAAAACGGCCGACTCCGGCTACCTCACCCGCAAGCTGGCCGACGTGGCCCAGAACGTCGTCATCACCCTGCAGGACTGCGGCACGACCCAGGGCGTGACTAAGGGCGTGATCTACAAGGGCGAGGAGATCGAGCGCAGCCTGAGCGAGACGATCCGCGGCCGGGTGAGCCGGGCCAACATCGTCAACCCCATTGACGACGAGATCATCGTGCGTGAAAACGAGATGATCACGGTGGAGGTTGCCCGCAAGATCGAGTCGATGGGCATCGACAAGATCCAGGTCCGTAGCCCGATGACGTGCAACGCGCCCCTGGGCGTGTGTCGGCTCTGCTATGGCATGGACCTCTCGACCGGTACCCTGGTGGAGGTAGGCATGGCGGTGGGGATCATCGCCGCCCAGTCGATCGGCGAGCCCGGCACGCAGCTCACCATGCGGACCTTCCATATCGGCGGCGTGGCCCGGCGCTCCATCGAGGAAAGCAACATCAAGGCCAAGAAGTCGGGCACCGTCCGCTTCGAACGCATCAACGCCGTCGTCAACGACAAGGGCGAACGGGTGGCCCTGACCCGCAACGGCGAAATGCTCATCGTCGACCAGCGCGGCCGGGAGCTCGACAAGTACCCCGTCCCGAACGGTGCGCAACTCCGGGTCGAGGAAGGCCAAGAAATCAAGTCCGGGCAGATGCTCTGCGACTGGGACCCGCACAACACGCCCATCCTGTCCGAGATTGGCGGCAAGGTCCGGTTCGTCGATATCGTTCAAGGCGAGACGATGCGCGAAGAGGTCGACGCCTCGGGGCTGAAGCGTCTCATCATCATGGAGCACAAGGGCGACCGGCACCCCAGCATCGAGATCGTCGACGAAATGGGCGAGATCAAGGAAGCCTGCTTCATTCCGGAGAAGGCCCACCTGGTTGTGCGCGACAGTCAGATGATCTCGGCCGGCACGCTGCTGGCCAAGACGCCGCGCGAAGTACAGGGGACGCAGGACATCACGGGCGGTCTGCCGCGCGTGACGGAAATCTTCGAGGCCCGGCGGCCGAAGGAGCCCGCCGTCATCGCCGAGGTGGCCGGGCGGGTCGAGATCGCCACCGAGAAGACCCGCGGCAAGCGCAAGATCATCGTCCATCCGGTGGACGACGCGGGGAAGCCGTTGGGCGAGCCGCGCGAGCATCTCGTCCCGCATGGCAAGCCGATCCGCGTCCATGGCGGCGACTATGTCCGTGAGGGTGAACCGCTCGTCGCCGGTCCCCTCGTGCCCCACGACATCCTCCGCATCAGTGGTCCGGAGGCCCTTCAGGCCTATCTGCTCCAGGAAATCCAGAACGTCTACCGCAGCCAGCGCGTCGAGATCGACGATAAGCACATCGAGATCATCATCTCGCAGATGCTCCGCAAGGTCCGCATCGAAGAGGTGGGCGATACCGACCTCTTGCCGGGCGCCATGGTGGACAAGTTCGCCTTCCGGCAGGTCAACGAACGGCTCAAGAAGTGCGTGCGGGTCCGCGAGGCAGGCGACTCGACCCTGAAGGTCAGCCAGATCGTGGACAAGGAGACCTTCGAACAGGAGAAGGCGCGGGTGGAGGAAAAGGACGGCAAGGCCCCGGCCTGGAGCCATCCGCAATTGTCCACCTGCACCGTCCAGCTCCTAGGCATCACCAAGGCGGCGGTCTCGTCCGAGTCCTTCATCTCGGCGGCCAGCTTCCAGGAAACCACGAAGGTGCTCACCGAGGCCGCCATCGCCGGCAAGGTCGACAACCTCGTCGGCCTGAAGGAGAACGTGATCCTGGGCCACCTGATCCCCGCGGGCACCGGCTTCAGGACCCATCAGGATGCCGAGGTGAAGATCACCCCGGCCCTGGGGCTGCCTGAAGGCATGACCGCCCCGCCGCAGCGCCCGGCCCGGCCGGCGTCGGAACCAGCGGCCATGGAATAGGTTAGAGCCACAAACTCACCCCTTCGAGCCGGGTCGCCAGACCCGGCTCGTCGCATTCTCACACTCCAGCGGCCGTTTGATTAGAAGGGTGGGGGCAGGGTGGCGCTGCGACGCCAGGCGGTTAGCCAAAGGTCGGCAGTAAACTCAGCGGCCGCCCGGACCCGCGCCATGATAAACCCCCGGCTCGCCGGGGGGGCGTGAGTGAAGGCGTCAAAGCGGTCCAGTTCATAGCACAGGTCGATATGGAGATGAGACTCGAGGACGCGCTCCCGCACGTGCGCCCAGACGTCGCGCAGTTCGCGGGGCTGGATATCCCGGGCAATTTCCTCGGCCGTAAAGCCATGGTTCTCTGGGAAGCCGTCGATCTTGGCATGGATGCCCTTTTGGAGCGTGGTGCCGCCCGGCCCCGGCCGGCCATCGTAATCCCGAGTCGTGTGGAGGGGCATGCAGCAGTCGCCGGTGTAGTGGCTCAGGATGCCCGCGTAGACCAGGCATTTCTGGCGGATGATCTCATTATCGGGCTCACGGCGGTGATCTGCGAAGGCCACCGCGAGCCGGTCGTAAGCGTCCATGATGGCATAGGGCAAGAGGCCGACTTTGTCGGGTTTGCGGCCAGCCCGTATAAGCAGTTCATAGGCCTGAAAGCGGTCCCGGGGCCAGTCAATCCCCTCCCAGTCCTCGAGGTCAATGAAGTGCTCGGGAAACTCGGTGCGCTTCAGGAAGGCCGCCTCGCGGTTCTTCCAGCGGTCGGGTTCGCCGGCCATGTGGGCCAGCTTGTCCCCAGCCGCCCGGAAGAAGGCGGGCAGGTCATCAGGCAGGCGGCTGGCAGCAGCGGCCGCAATCAGGCCGTGACCCTTTATCCACCAGGCAAAAGTGGTGGACGATGCCCCGGATATCCATATCATGGTGCCAATCAAGGCGATGTGGAGGCAAGATCGCCCGCACCGGTTCATGAGCAGTGCCCTCAAAGCGCTCACAGGTCGCACGGATGCCATCCTAGCAACGACCTGCCCGACCCGCCCATGAAGAATGCATGATCTTCCGGGCGAAGCAATTGTGCGGCTCTTGCAGTCCACGCCCAGCCCATGGCGAGGAAATGCTCGTGTCTGGGCCGCAAGTCGATTGTCCCAGTTGGGACAAATGGGCATGATGGTGAAGGCTCGGCGGCTAGGCCGAGTCCACACGGTCAACGGGGGGTGGGGGCACGGTTCCCTCCGATTGTCCAATTCGCGGAGCCGCAGTATAGTGGGCTCCGCCTGAGGCACCAGGCTTCCGAGTCGTGAGTCGGGCCACAGGCCCGTTGGGCATGCGATTTCAGTTGATCGACCAGGTGGTGGATTGGCAGGCCGGGCAGGAGCTGCACGCGGTCAAGAATCTGACCCTGGCCGAGGAATACCTGGCCGACCATTTTCCGGGCTTCCCGGTGATGCCCGGCGTGCTGATGCTCGAGACGCTGGTACAGGCGGCAAGCTGGCTGGTGCGGCTCACGGAGGACTTTAGGCCCACGGTCGTCACGCTGCGGGAAGTTAAGGGGGCCAAGTACGGCACCTTCATGGAGCCCGGGCAGCAGATGACCGTGAAGGTCGAAGTACAAGGGACCTACGATCCGGCGGCGGCCACGGTGGCCTTGCGCGGGGTCGGTGAGAAGGGCGGCCAGCAGACGGTGAATGCCCGCTTCGTGGTGGCCAAGCGGCGGCTGGCGGACAGCAACCCGGCCCTGGCCCCCGTGGACGAGCAACTGGCCCTGCGGTACCGGCAGCAGTTCGTGCTGCTGCAGCCGGGGCGGCGAGCGGGCTAACCGGGTTGGACGATCGGGACGGACTAGGGATAAGTCAAGCGGGAGCCGTTGGAAACAGCCATGCGATTGAAGGACAAGGTGGCGATCGTGACGGGTGGGGGGCGCGGCATCGGCCGGGCCGTTTGCCTGGCCTTTGCCGCCGAAGGGGCCAAGGTGCTGGTCGTCTACCGGGGCAGTAAGGATGCGGCCGAAGCCGTCGTGGCCGACATCACGGCCCAGGGCGGCATGGCGGAAGCCGAGCAGGTTGACGTGGCCGATCCCGCCGCCGCGGCGGCTTGCGTGGCCCGTATCGCCGAGAAGTGGGGCCGCGTCGATATCCTCGTCAATAATGCCGGCATCATCAAGGACGGCCTCTTCATTCAGATGGACCCCGCCAACTGGGACGCAGTGCTGAAGACCAACCTGGGCGGGACGTTCAACTTCTGCCGGCCCTGTGCGGAGCTGATGTTCCGGCAGCGGGGTGGGCGGATCATCAATATTTCGAGTGTGGCCGCCGACCGGGTCAACCGGGGCCAGGCGAACTACGTGGCCAGCAAGGGGGCGATCAACGCCCTGACCAAGGCGATGGCCGTGGAGTTGGCCAGTCGCGGCGTGCTGATCAATGCGATCGCGCCGGGGTTCATCGAGACCGACATGAGCGAAGCGGTACGCAACGTGGCTGGCGACACGATCAAGAAGCTGATTCCCGTGCGCCGCTTTGGTAAACCAGAAGACATCGCCAAGGTCGCCGTCTTCCTGGCCTCGGATGACAGCAGCTATGTCACCGGGCAAGTGTTGACGGTGGACGGCGGTTTGAGTTTGGGGGCCATGTCCGCCTAGGGGGCGACAGGGCCCGGTTTCCTTGTTTTCGCAGGAGGAAAGGGATCATGACCGCGACGAAGGAACAGGTTTTCGAGAAAGTCAGTGCGACTTTGGCCGACTCGCTCAACGTCGAGCCCGAGGAGATCAAGTTGGAAAGCACGCTCCAGGGCGACCTCGGCGCCGAGTCGATCGACTTCCTGGACATCGTGTTCCGGCTCGAGCGCGGCTTCGGGATCAAGATTCCCCGCGACGAACTCTTCCCTGAGTCGATCTTCCAGGGTGATCCGGAGTTCGTGAAGGACGGCCTGGTGACGACGGCCGGCATCGAAGAGCTCCGCCAGCGGCTGCCCTTCGCCGACATCGACAGCTTCGCCCAGGACCCGCAGTACAAGCGGCTCGGCGATCTGTTCACAGTCGCCATGATCACGAACTACGTCCAGAGCAAGCTCGCCAAGTAGCCAGCCAGGCAGGACGCTAGCGGGCAGGGACGCTGCCGCGACACGGCGTGGGCAACCAGGCCCACGCCCGACCAGGACCGGGGCCGGCACGGACAGGATGCAGCGTGCGCCCCTGGGCCAGTCCGTCGGGACGCCGACATGCGTTGGATCTGGATCGACCGCTTCATCGAGTTCACGCCCCGCCAGCAGGCGACGGCCGTGAAGAACCTCAGTCTGGCCGAGGACCACTTCGAGCACCACTTTCCGGGCTACCCGGTCATGCCGGCTTCACTCATGCTCGAAGGGTTGGCCCAGACGGGGGGCATCCTCGTGGGCGAGGCCAACGACTTCCAAGAGAAGGTGGTCCTGGCGAAGATCGCCAAGGCCCAGTTTCACCGCGAAGTGCTGGCGGGCGAGACGCTCCACTATCACACCACCATCATCGACCTGCGCCCCGAAGGCGCCACGATTCAGGGCCGAGTCTCCTCGGCTGGCGAACAAGTCGGCGAGGCCGAGATCATGTTCATCCATCTCGACCGCAATCGCGCCGGAGCGATCTTCGGCGACGACAACTTCGTCTTCTCCGGCGAACTCCGCAAGCTGCTCGGACTGTCCCGTTTGCCCCCCGCTCCCACTGCCGGCACCGCGGCTCCGACCCCGTAGACCCTTTCAACTTCGTCAGGGCACGTTGACCATCGCCGTCCGTAGGATTTACAAGCAGAGCACATGAGCGCATCCCGGCCCCGCACCGTCTTCACTGGCCTCGGACTGATCACCCCGCTTGGGGCCACCCCCGAGGCCTTTTGGCAAGCCTTGCTCGCTGGGCAGAGCGGGATCAAGCCCATCTCTCTGTTCGATGCGAGCGGCCTGCCAGCCCGCATTGCCGGGGAGATCTCCGACTTCGACGCCAAGAAGGTCTTCGACAAGAAGGATCGCAAGAGCCTCAAGATGATGGCCCGTGCGATCCAGCTTGGCGTGTCGGCCAGTTTGCTCGCCCTCAAGGATGCCGACGTCGACACCAACCGGATCGATCCGACGCGGGTGGGGATCGACTTTGGCGCTGCCCTCATCGCCTCGGAACTCGAGGAGATGGCGGCCGCCGCCGAGCTGAGCGTCCCCGAGCCGAAAGAGAAGGTCGACCTGCACACGTGGGGAGCGAAGGGGATGACGACCATGCCTCCCCTGTGGATGCTGAAGTATCTCCCCAATATGCCGGCCTGCCACATCTCGATCCTGGCCAACTTGCAGGGCCCCAGCAACACGGTCACCGAAGACGACGTTGCCCCCCTCCTGGCCATGGCGGAGGCGCAGCGCATTTTGCAGCGCGGCCAGGCCGACGTCATGCTCACGGGTGGCACCGACAGCCGGATCAACATTCTGAGCCTGAGCCGGCTCACGATGTTCTCGGAGTTCTCGCAGCGCAACGACGAACCGACCAAGGCCTGCCGGCCCTTCGATGCCCAGCGGGACGGTAAGGTGCTGGGCGAGGGTGCCGGCATCCTGGTGCTTGAAGAGCTTGAACACGCCCAGCGCCGGGGAGCGAAGATTTACGGCGAACTGCTCGGCTGCGGGGCGTCCTTTGATCGCCAGCGCGACGGCAGCGGCTTGGCCCGGGCGATCACGGCGGCGCTCAGCCAGGCTGGAGTCGGGCCCGATCAGATCGACCACGTCAACGCCCAGGGCTTCAGCACCCGGGCCGACGACGTGATGGAAGCACGTGGCATCGCGGCCGCCTTCGCGGGCAAGCCGCCGCCGGTCTGGGCCGTCAAGGCGAGCACCGGCAGCATGGGCGCGGCGGGGGGCAGCACCGAACTGGCAGCCAGCCTGCTCGCCCTGCAGCATGGACAGATCCCCGGAACTCTGAACTGCGACCACCCCGATCCCGAGTGCCCGATCTCCGTGCCGACGGGAGCACCGCGGCCCCGGACGCGGGACTGTGCACTCAAAGTGAGCTTTACGCCCATGGGTCAGTGTGCGGCAGCCGTGGTGCGCCGCTGGACCTCGTAGCCCGTAGCCCGGCCAGGGTGGACAACGGGGTCCGCTCGTTCAGCTTGAAGAGAGGTCAGCATGAGTCGTCGCCGCGTCGTCATTACGGGCATGGGTGCGGTGACGCCCCTCGCCGACAACGTGGAAGCTCTTTATCAGTCGCAACTCGAGGGACGGAGCGGCATCAGCCGAATCGAGCTGTTCGACTGCACGACCTTCCCGACCCAGATCGCGGGTGAGATCAAAAACTTCGATATCAACCGCTACATCCCGGGCGGCGACCGTTACCGGGCCGCGGGTTCGAACACT
>CALLZJ010000008.1 GCA_937858435.1 uncultured bacterium | reverse complement strand
CCGCTGCTTCTCGGCGAGCAGGCGGGCACCATTGCGGAGGAGCCGACCTTGCAGCCACCAGAACAGCCGCCAGGGCCCCGAGGATGGGATGCGGGTCAGGTCGGTCAAGTCAGCGGGAGCAGAAGCGGGCACTACGGCATCCTTGGAGCCATCGTTCGCGATCCTGTCTCAGTTTACCGCCTATGTCCCACCGATGACAACGGTCCGTCCAACGTTCCTGTCCTGGTTTGTTGGGCGTAGGGAAAGAGCCAGTTCCAAAAATACCGACAGCCCACGGCGGGGGCCGTGGGCTGCGGGGGGCGACGGGGTCGGTGGGGGTTAGTCGTCCAGGCTCATGCGGCTCCAGGTCATCCGGCCATCCTTGCTCTCGGTCACGAGCCGGCCGTTGCGGAGGGAGATGATCTTCTCCTGGGCGAACCGCTTGCCATCGACGTAGAAGTTGATCGTTTCGTCGTCGATCTCGTAGGAGCCCTCGACCTTGCGGAGGATTTCGCGGTCGTCGGCGTCGGCGAGGGCGAGCAGGAACTTGCCGTTGGCCCGCAGCAGGATGCCGAGGTGGGCGGGTTCACCGTTCTTGAGTTGGGTCTTGGTCCGCCAGGCGGTGCCGGCGAGCTTGGCTTCGTAGTCGGCGGCGACGGCGGTATTGGCACTGAGGGCGGCGGCGACGAGCAGGGCGAGGACGAGCTTGGTCTGGGTGAAGGACATGGCTAACTCCTTGGGTGGCTTTGAGCTGCGTTGGATTGGTTGCGAACTACACCAGCAGATACGACCCCCAAAAAATCGCCTTACAGCCCCAGGGGGAAAATCGAGACCCCGGGCCTCTGAGCCCTTCGCCTCCTTGTTTTCTTTTGCTCCCCACTGGACGGTGGTCTATCATGGAGCGGGCAGCATCCTGGCCAGTTCGTGAGGCTGCGCTGCTCTCGACCCCCTGCCTTTCCCCAGGACGATCTCTGGCATGAGCCTGTTCGCCGCCACCGCCCCGACCCAGTTTGCCCCGGATCAGTGGGTGGGACTGGGGATTCTCTGCACTGTTCTCATCGTGGAAGCCTGGATCGACCTTCGGCAGTTGCGGGTGCCGAACAAGATCACCCTGCCCATGATCGTGGCGGGTTGGCTCTATGCCCTGTCCCGTGGCTTCCTGGCCCCGACGAGCACCGGGCCGGTCGAAATGTTCCTCTGGCCCTTTGGGCCCGACTTCACGCTGGCCTCGGGCTGGGCCGACGCAGCTTACGGCCTCTGGTGTTCGGTCAAGCTGACCTTCCTGCCAGCGCTGCCGCTCTTTCTGCTCTGGCGGATCGGGGGCATGGGGGCCGGCGACGTCAAGATGCAGATGGGTTTCGGTGCCTGGCTCGTACCGCTCTACGGGTATGACAAGGGCTGGGACATTGCCTGGATGGGCTTCTTCTTCGCGGCCATCGTGGGTGGCTTCATTTCCGCCCTCATGATCTGGTGGCGGGGCGACTTCTCCCAGAACAAGCGTAACGTGCAGGATATCGTGGGCGATCTGTTCAAGGCCCAGAGTGTCGACGAGGTGGCGCGGAAGGCAGCGGAACGGAAGCCGAGCATGCATCTGCTGCCCTATGGCGTACCCCTCTGCATCGGTTTCATTGCTTATGTGGTACTCGACTACTTCCAAATGGCCCCGAAGGTGTGGTAAGATGGGCCGGTTGGCGAAGGACTGATCTTGTGGAATTCGCCCTTCGAGGCGCCTGGCGCCGGGAGGCAGGCCACACGGACTGGAGTGCTCGAGAATCGGAATAGGCCGAGCGATCGCGACCCGAGTTGCTGGCGACTTGAGGTAAACGGGTCACGGCGAATGGGTTGGTGGTCATCAGTAGGGGGAATTTGCGGGGCGCGGCCTGGTCGGCGTCGGCCAGGCGGCTGGAAGACGGGGGCGAGCTTGCCTGGTCAGGCGGTTCTTCGCTGTCTTCCCAATGATCCGAGTTATCGGCTCCTTCGGCAAACCGCCGATTTCCCTTACAAGCGCAAAAGTTGAAGTCCTTGGTCCCGTTTAGTCGAAATAACCGGCGACGGGGCATGGTCGGCAGTCTCCGGGACAGGTTAGACTGGAACTGCCGAGCTTGCACGCGACCAAGGCCATAGCCGCTCCTGGGCGGCGATGCGGACACCTAAGCAGATGCACCTCTGGAGGCTGGTCACATGCGGACCCCGTTGTTGATGTTCCTCGCGCTCGCTTGCGGGTTGGGCGCGGCGTTCCTGGCCTGGAGATACATCTCCGACAAGGAAGGCGCGGACCCGGAGATCGAAGTCATCGTGCCCATCGCGGATATCAAGCCGCTGATGCGCCTGAGTGATGAGAAGATGTTCGAGAAGGTGATGGTCAAGGAGAAGTCGCTGCGCGACAAGAACGACGTCGTGCGGACTTTTGAGGAGCTGAAGGACCCGGCGGACCAACGCCCCAACTTCAAGACCCGGAACTATCCGTTGCCGGCGAAGAAGGCGTTCTACAAGTCGGACCTGACGCTGCATAAGGACACGGACCTGCATGCTCGCATGGGGCCGGAGGACGTTGGCGTGACGGTCCAGGTGGCCCCCACGGACGCGGGCGCGGGCTTGATCAATCCGGGAGATCGGGTCGACATCATCGCCCCCATCTTCCAGCAGGGACAGCAGGAACCGACCTTCAAGATGGTCTTCCAGGACATCGAGGTGTTGGCGGTCAATTCGAGCACGCAGCCGAATCCGGACCAGACGGCACTGCCGCCGAACAGCTTGATCTTGAAGGTGACACGGCCGCTGGCGGAATCGGTGATTGCCTATCGCAGCCGGGGCAATCTCAACGTGGTGCTGCGGAAGAGCGGGGTGACGGAAATCTTCAACACGCCCGGTGCCAAGCCGTCACTCTTGGTGCAAGGCGTGGGCACGGATCCGCAGCCGGGCGAGAACCTCGGCAACGACGATCCGAGCGTGAGCGAGGCCGAGAAGCAGATGCGGGCGGAGTTCGAAGCCCGGATGGCGGAACTGAAGAAGCAGCTCGAGGATAAGGACAAGCAGATCGCCGAGCTGTCGAAGGGTCCGGAACCGGTCGAGCCGCCGCCGGCACCGGTGGTGGAGAAGAAGGAAGAGCCAACCATCCACACGACGGTCGTCATCGTGGGCGACAAGCGGGTGGAGTACAAGGCTCCGATCGAACGGGAGAAGCCGGGCGGTGGTCCGGGCGGCATGAACTAGCGAGACGGTGAAATCTGGGCTGCGGTCACTGGCCGCAGCCCAGGTCCGACATACCAGGAGGCGCCCTGGCTGGTGAGCGTGGCGCGGCAGGTTCGGGGGTAGCAGAGTTGACGGCCCCGCGTGGAGCGTGGGGACGCTGCCTGAGGCGGCTGGAGGCCAGGACGGCCCCGCGGCTTCAGGTCACACGTGCGGCCGTTCCCGGCATAAACCGGTCGGTCCCAATCGAGAAGAGGTGAAAGGATGCACGCTCTCAAGTCCTTGTCGAATGGCCATCGCCGGCTGCTCGGGACCGGTCTCCTGACAGCCCTTCTTTGGTGCCCGGCCGCCTGGAGTCAAATGCCAGGTGACGTGCCAATCGGCGGTGCGCCGTCGGCGGCTCCGCTCGGAACCGCCTCCACGACCCAAGCCATTGTGATGGGCGACTCGCTCCCCATCCGCCACTTCTCGAATAAGCCTATCCGGCAGATCATTCTGTCCCGCGAGGGCATCCTCGAAGTCAAGCCCTACGTGCAGGACAACCGGCAACTGCCGAACCTGTTCGTGGGCAAAGGCATCGCCATCGGCGTGACCACGGTCACGGTCGAGGTGGACGGCGAACAGCCCGACACTTTCACCGTCCGTGTCGATGCCAATCTCGATTACATCCGCAACCTGGTGGCGACCCAGTTCCCGACGGCCAACGTGAAGATCACGGCTGGCCCGACCCAGGGGACTTACATCATCACCGGTTGGGTCGAGTCGCCCGAACAGGTCGAGCCGCTCCGGAACTTCGTCATGGGCTTTGTGCCCCAGAGCGGTACCGGCGTCGCCCGCGAGCAGGCGGTGACCATGGCCGTCACCGTGGCCGGCGTCCAGCAGGTCCAGCTCGAAGTGTGCGTGGCCCGCGTGGTGCGCGGCAACAACCGCAACATGGGCTTCAGCTTCGCCCACTCCGATAGCCAAAACTTCTTCGGCAATGCGCTCGGCTCGTTGGCCACGCTCGCCCAGACCGCTTCGTTCCCGGGTCGGACCGTGCCCACGGTGAACGGGTTGGCTGCCAGCGCCAGCTTGCTCCCCTCGCCCGGCGGCAACATCCAGTTCGGCCTTACCAGCGATTCGGCGGCCTTCATGGGTGTCCTCCAGGCCCTGCGCCAGGAGAGCCTGAGCAAGATTCTCGCCAACCCGACCATCGTGACCATGAGCGGCCGGCAGGCCGAGTTCGTGGTCGGTGGTGAAGCTCCGGCCGTGGCGGCCGGCGTGGGCGGCGGCGGCGACGCCTCTGGCGGCGGCGGTGGCGGCGGTGCCATCCAGTTCCGCTCCTTCGGCACGATCGTCCGCTTCCTGCCCGTGGTGCTCGGCGGTGGCCGCATCCGCGTCCAGGTCCAGGCCGAAGTCAGCCGGCCGGCCGGCGTCGTCACCCAGGCCACCTTCACGGCTCCGAACTTCGAAGTTACGACCGTGCAGTCGACCGTCGAAATGGAAAACCGCCAGACGCTGGTCATCGGCGGTTTGCTCCAGACCGAACTCGACGCCACCACGCTCAAGGTGCCGATCCTGGGCGACCTGCCCTTCCTGGGAGCCGCGTTCCGCCAGGTGGCCCACGAGGAAACCGAGACCGAGCTGATCGTGCTGGTCACGCCGTCGCTGGTCGAGTCGATGGATCCATCGCAACGGCCGGCACGCGTGGCGGGTCACGAGACCCGCAGCCCGACCGACTTCGAGCTCTTCCTCGAAGGCATCATGGAAGCCCCGCGCGGCCCGCGTGATCCGTTCCCCGGCCGTCGCTACGTGCCGGCTTACAAGCTCTCCGAGCCGTTCGGCAATCCGATGGGCGAAGGCTGCGACAACGGTGCTTGTGGCACGGGTTGGAGCTCGACGCGGGGCGGCCATGGCTGCTCGCCCTGTGCAACGGGGACCGGGCCGGTCGTCATTCAGGCCTCCCAGATGCAGTCGGTGCAGGTCGTCCCGGTGAGTGCTCCGGCGCCGATGCCCGCTCCGATGCCGGTTCCGGTGGCGGCGCCCGTGGCCCCGATGGCCCCAGTCGCGCCGGTGGCTCCCGCCACGATGCGGGTGCCCAACTCGCGGGCCGTCATCCTGCCCCCGGCGACCCCGGCGGCTCCTGAGGTGCAGCCGGTGAGTGCGCCGGCCCCGGCCGAGACGCCCAAGGAAGTGCAGCCCAGCGTTCCGCCGCTGCCGCCGAGCGACGCCCCGGCTTCGGACATCCCGGACCTGCCCAAGGGTGAATAGGTAGTCGCAAGGCGTAACGAGTAGGCCCACGATCAAACACTGCGGGCCCGGCTTCTTGGAAGCCGGGCCTTTGCCATGCGCAGGCTGGCAGGCCCGGCCCATCCGGATCGTCTCGACAGGGTGGCTTTCCTTCTTGGCCCGTGGGTCGCCAGCGGGGTAGAATGCACGGCAGCGACGCCGATCGCGGCGTCCGCTCCCGCTTCGAGGACAGCCTTGCCGTGGCCGAACCGCGTTGGGAGGCGCTTGCCGAACTGTCCCACCGCGTTCGTGGCGCGGTCCGTACCGATCCTGTCTCCCGGTCGCTCTACAGCAGCGATGCCAGCCTGTTCGAGGTGATGCCGCACGCCGTCTTCAGCCCTGAGGACGAGGCCGACGTGGCCACCGCGGTCAGGCTCGCCGGCGAGCATGATATCCCAATTCATGGCCGGGGCGCGGGAACAGGCCTGGCGGGGGAGAGCCTCGGGTCGGGTCTGGTGCTGGACTTTAGCCGTCCCTTTCGCTCCACGATCGCCATCCAGGGGGACACGGTCCGTGTCCAGCCCGGGGTGGTCTGTTCTCATCTCAATGCCGAACTCGCCCGCCATGGCCGTCGACTTGGCCCCGATCCGGCCAGTGCTGCCGTCTGCACCGTCGGCGGCATGGTCGCCAACAACGCCTCTGGCGCTCAGATTCTGAAGTACGGCTACATGCGCGACTATGTCCGGGAAGTCCGCGTGGTCGGACCGACGGGTCGGGTCGACGTTTGGGGCAGGCTCACGCATGATGAAATGGGCGCGGAAGCGGCCCCGTTGGAGGCGTCGTCGGTCCAGCACCACCCGAGCTTGCTCGTGCAGGCCCGAGCCTTGCGGCAATTGCTTGCGGCCGAGTCCGACCTCATCGCCGCGTGCCAGCCCAAGACCCGCTTCAATCGGTGCGGCTATCTGTTGCACGATCTCCTCGGGCCCGACGGTCTCGACCTGGCCCGGCTCTTCGTCGGCAGTGAGGGAACTCTGGGGGTCTGCACTGAGGTCGTCCTGCGGACCGTCCCGCTGGCGGCGGAGCGCGGCGTGGTCTTCCTCGGCTTCGCCAATATGGAGAGCGCCGCCCGGGCCGTCCCACTCTGCCTGCCCCGTGAACCGTCGGCCTGTGAACTGGTGGACCGCCGACTCTTGGCCCTGGCAACCGAGGCCGATCCGAGCTACGAGAAAATCGTGACGGCCGGGGTCCAGGCGGCCTTGCTCGTCGAGTTCGAGGCCGATCGGCCCGGGGAGGCGCGGCGCCAGACCGAGGACTTGCTCCGCCAGATGTTGCCGCTGCGTGGCCACGGGCTGACCATGGCCATGGCCGGCAGTACCGCGGCTGAGGTGGATTGGCTCTGGCGGGTGCGCACGCTCGCCTTGCCCCTGCTCCATCGACTCGGAGGGCGCGAGCAGCCCGTCCCCTTCATCGAAGACGTTAGCGTGCCGCTCGATCAGCTTCCCGACTTTCTGCATCGCTTGCAAGATCTCATGCAGAAGCACCAGGCGACGGCCTCGTACCTCGTTCATGCCGGCTCGGGGCAGGTCCATGCCCGCCCATTCCTGGACCTGCGCCGGCCGGAACAGGTCGAACGGCTCCGGGCCCTCGCGGACGAACTCTATGCCTTGGTGCTTGGACTGGGGGGCTCCATCAGTGCCCAGCATTCGGTGGGGCTGGCCCGCTGCCGCTGGGTCAGTCAGCAGTACGGCCGCCTCTTCGGAGTCATGCGCGAGGTCAAGAACGTCTTTGATCCGGGCGGCCTCTTCAACCCAGGAAAGATCTTCGGCGAGGGGGTCGGCGATCCACTGGCCCGGCACCTGCGCCAGTTCAGCTCGATTCATGCCGCCGAGCCAGCCGTTGCCAGCATCGGCGGCGCTCCCGCGGCGCAAACCGGCGCGGTACTGGCGCCGTCCGGCGACGGACCGGGCCCGGCGGCAGAGGCGGCCAGCGCGAATGGCTCGGCTCGAGTGGCGCTGCAACTGGTCTGGCATGACGATAGTCCCATGGAGCAGGCCGAACGCTGCAACGGCTGCGGTTCCTGTCGCACCCAGCAAGCGCCGGCCCGGATGTGTCCGATCTTCCGGGCCGACCCGGACGAAGCGGCCGCGCCCCGGGCCAAGGCCAACCTGCTGCGGCAAGTGCTGAGCGGGGCATTGGATGGCGTTTCACCCGGGAGCGACGCCGTCCGTGCCGTCGCCGACCTGTGCGTGAACTGCAAAATGTGTGGCCAGGAATGCGATGCCCTGGTCCAGATTCCCAAGCTCATGCTGGAGACCAAAGCCCAGCACGTGGCGGAGAATGGCCTCACCTGGAGCGATTGGTTTCTGGCCCGCACCGATACCTGGGCCGCCTGGGGCAGCAAGTTCGCCTGGCTCACCAATGCCGTGCTGGCCAGCCCACCGCTCCGTTGGGCTCTGTCCAAGATGTTCGGCCTGGCGCGCCATCGTCGGCTGCCCACCTTTGCGGCCCAGAGCTTCCTGCGGCGAGCCACGCGGCGGGGCTGGACGCGGCTGCCGCGCCGTGTCCATGGTCCGAAGGTGGTCTACTTCGTCGACGTCTTCGCCAACTACAACGATCCCGCCATCGCCGAGGCCACCGTGGCGGTGCTGCACCACCTCGGCATCGAAGTCTACGTGCCGCCCCAGCAGGTCGGCAGCGGCATGTCGCCCCTGGCCTACGGTGACGTGGAGACGGCGAGAGCCCTGGCCCGGCGGAACCTGAACCACCTGGCCGATCTGGCCCGGCTCGGTTTCCCGATTATTTGTTCCGAGCCGACCGCCGCCGTCATGCTCCGTCAGGACTGCCTGGACCTGGTTGGCGATTTGGACGCTCGGCTGGTCGCGGAGCAGACCGTCGAACTGACAACCTACCTCTGGCAGCTCCACGAGGCGGGCAAGCTTCGCCGCGATCTGAAACCCTTGCCTTGCCGGGTGGGGCACCACGTCCCCTGCCATGTGAAGGCGCTGCAGCAGGGCGTGCATGGGCCGGCGCTTCTGGGGCTCATCCCCGGACTCGAACCCGTCACTATCGACCTGAGCTGCTCCGGCATGGCCGGCACGTTCGGCTTCCAGGAGGTCCATTTCCAGACCTCGCTGGCGGCGGGCCGGCCCATGCTCGAACGGCTTGGCCGCGACGATCTCCACTTCGGCTCCAGCGAGTGCTCCACCTGCCGCTTGCAGATGGACCATGGCGCCCGCAAGCCGATCCTCCATCCCGTACAGTTTCTGGCGCTGGCCTACGGATTGCAACCTCGGTTGTCGGACCGGCTCGGTTTTGCCGGGGTGGGCCCGCGCCCGGGGGCCCGCCGATGATGGTCGCGGTGCAGCTCTACGCATCCGCCAGAGAGGCTGCAGGCGCCGCGGCGCTCACGCTAGAGCTACCGGCGCACAGCCGGCTGGCCGATCTGCGGCGGGAGTTGGCCCGAGCCCACCCCCGGCTGGTCGACCTCTTGCCGCGCTGTGCCCTGGCCGTGGACAACGAGTTCGCGGCCGATGACCTCACCCTGGCACCCGGAGCCGTGGTTGCGGTCCTGCCTCCCGTGGGCGGCGGCTGACCTGGCGGCCGGCAGGGCCGGGGCCGGACACCCGAATCCGCTGGCCGACCCGGCCTGGAGGCTTGGCACGCCTTCCGCGCTAGGCTAGGATGATCGCAGCGGATTGCCCTTCTCCATCGACCGAGCCACGAGCACGATATGGCCGAGCTATTCTTCAGTCTCCTCGACGTAGTGGCCGCGCTCTTCTACTTGATTGTCGAGCTACTGCGGCAGTTCTTTTACTATGCCCTGGCCCTCTTCTGGCTGGCTTGGTCGCTCTGGGCCATTGATTGGCGGAAGCTTGGGCCGGCGCTGTCCCAAGGGGCGGCCGTGCCCCTGGTCTTGATCGCGATCGCGGTCGGCGTGGTTTGGGCCGGGGCCGATCCGCGCTCGCTCCGCTTCCTGGGGGTCGACCTGCCCAACTTCTATTGGCAATTCGGCGTCGTCGGCCTCATGCTCACCGTGACCCTGGCCTGCGGCTGGCTGCAGCTTCGCATGGGCTGGTATCCCGAGGAAGTTCAGCTATTCCCCGAGGGCGGCCACCATGGGCACGGACATGGACATGATGGCCACGGGCATGCGGGGCATGGTCACGCTCATGACCACGGCCACGGCTCCGGGCATTGAACCTGGTTCTCCTGGACTAGCCCGTCGCGCCGGCGTCAGAGGGACGCTGGGCAACAGTCGTCCCTCGGGTCCAGTACATGGCCACGCCGCTCACGCCCACCTCGGACTCCGATCGCACCGACGTGGTCGATCCCCGCGACGCGGCGTGGATCAAGCTGACCCAGTTCGACTGGGAAGGCACGCGGAGCGGCGCCGATTCCGCGACCCGCGTCAGTGTGTCAGCCCTGGTCGGTTCGGTGTTCCGTCCCGCCCAGGGACCGCATGAGCTGGGCCGGCTGGCGAATTTTCGCATCCTTGACATCCTCGGCCAGGGCGGCATGGGGCTGGTGTTCCGTGCCGAGGATGTTCAGTTGCAGCGCGAAGTGGCCCTGAAGATTCTCCTGCCCGCTTCCATGCGCGATCCGCAGGCCCGGGAGCGCTTCCTGCGAGAAGCCCGAGCCGCGGCGGGCCTTTCCCACGATCATGTGGTCGCCATTCACCAGGTGGGCGAGGATCAGGGCGTCCTCTTCCTCGCAATGTCCTTGCTGCGGGGACAGAGCCTGGAGGAATGGCAGCGGCGGCAGGGACCCGCCTCCTGGCCGCGGGTCTTCCGTCTGGGCCGCGAACTGCTCAGTGGGCTGGCAGCCGCCCATGCCCAAGGTCTGGTGCATCGGGACGTGAAGCCGGGCAATCTCTGGCTGGAGGAGCCGCGCGGTCGGCTCAAGATTCTGGACTTTGGCCTGGCCTGGAATGCCAGTGCGATGGCGAGTACGACTCAAGAGGGCGTGCGGGTCGGCACCCCGGAGTACATGTCGCCCGAACAGATGGGCGGCAGCCCGGTCGATGCTCGGTCCGACCTCTTCGCCGCGGGCCTGGTGCTCCACCGGTTGGCGACGGGCCGACTGCCGTTCGCGGGGAAGACCCTGTTCGAACGAATGGCCGCGATGGCCTCCCAGGGTTCGCCCTCGGTCCGCGAGCAGCGGCCGGACGCACCGCCCGAACTGGACCAGTTCATCCGCAAGCTTCTGGAACTGGATCCGGAGCGGCGGCCGGCCCATGCGGGCGAGGCGCTGGCCGAGTGGGTTGCCATCGAAACCGGCTGGCTGACTCGGCAACAGGAGTTGGGCACGTCGGCCGAGTCGCTCCGACAGGCGGCGGAGGTGCCCGTCGGTGCTGCCCGGCCGGGAGTCGTGCCCGATCCGCTCCCCGCTTCCACCCATGAATCACGTTCGCTGCACGGGCCGCGGCGGCGAGTGGCTCTGCTGCTGGGAGCAGCGGGCATCGTCGCGGTGCTGGCCATTCTGGGCTTCCTGACCGTGCCGCAGTGGCTGGCTGACCGGGCGTCCGTAGCCAGCGTGACGACCCCGACGCCGACCAGTGCCGAACCGGCGGAGGCCGCGGATGAGCCGGCCGGACGAAGGCGACCGAGGCCCGGCGATGGGTTACCCGAGCAGGAGGCGCGATTCGAACGGCTGGGCCGCTGCCCCGACGCCCGAGTGACCGAGGCCTCAGCCTTGATCGCCAGCAGGCGGCAGGCGGGCCTCTACTGGACGCTGACCGATGCCAATAACCCGCCCCATGTCTTCGCTCTGGACCTGACGGGCGATCTCCGGGGAGCGTACGTACTCGAGGGGTCGGTCAACGTCGACTGGGAGGCGATGACGGCCGACCGCGCGGGCCACCTCTACATCGGCGACGTCGGCAACAATCACATGCGGCAGCGGACCCGGGTGGTCTAGCTCCGCGAGCCCGACTTGCCGACCGAGCCACCGCAGACGACCACACTGCCGACCCCGGTGCCGATGGTGGCCCGGTTCGGCTTCACCTCCGAGCGTGTCTTCGATTCCGAAACGCTGTTCTTCCATCAAGGCCAGTTGTTCATGATCTCCAAGGAACGTGAACCTGGGCGAACCGAACTCTATCGCCTGCCGCTCGACCAGCCGGGCGGTGAACGGCCCCTGGAGCGGATCACCACTTTGGCTCCAGAATTGATGCTGATCGCGGACGGGGCCGTGTCGCCGGACGGTCGGCGTCTGGCCCTCGTGTGCAGGCACTTCGCCGCCATCTACGACCTGCCGCCGGGGCCCGACCTTGAGCCCTTGGGACAGGCCCGGCCACGCCTCCACCGGTTTGAACTATTCAAGATTGAAGGATGCGACTGGGAAGACGACCAACACCTGATCATGATCGGCGAGGATCGGCAGTTGTACCGCTTGCGGGTGGATTGAGGCTTCTCCGCAGGACGGGCTTAGGCCGGAAGGACTGCCGCGCCGGTCCAAATGGCTGATGTTCTCCGCTACAAGGAGCTGCCCGTGGCCGACGTCGCCGCTGTCGCAATGAAGATCATCAACAACGTGGAGAAGGTCGTGGTCGGCAAGCGGGGCACGGTAGTGCTCGCCGTCGTGGCCACGCTCAGTGAAGGGCACATTCTGCTGGAGGACGTGCCGGGGGTAGCCAAGACGATGCTGGCCCGGGCCCTGGCCACCAGCATGGGCTGCACGTTCAAGCGTATCCAGTGCACGCCGGACCTCTTGCCCAGCGACGTGACCGGCGTCTCCATCTTCAACCAGAAGCAGGGCGATTTCGAGTTTCGGCCCGGGCCCGTGTTCGCTCAGATTCTGCTCGCCGACGAGATCAACCGGGCCACGCCCCGTACCCAGGCGGCTCTACTTGAAGCCATGGCCGAGGCGCGCGTGACCGTCGACGGCTTTACCCACGGGCTCAAGGCGCCGTTCCTCGTGCTGGCCACGCAGAACCCCGTCGATCATGAAGGCACCTTCCCTTTGCCCGAGGCCCAACTCGATCGTTTCCTGGTGCGGCTCAGTATTGGCTATCCAGGCCTCGAGGAAGAGGCGAAGATGCTCGATCGGCTCCAGCGTGGCCATCCCATCGACGACCTGACCGCGGTGTCCACGCCTGCCGAAATGCTGGCCTGTCAAAAGGCGACCCGGGAGGTCATGATCGAAGAGAAAGTGCGTGGCTACCTCTTGAAGCTGGTGCATGCCACCCGGGACCATCCGGACCTGCGGCTGGGCGGCAGCCCGCGGGCCTCGCTGGCTCTCTTCCGTTCGGCCCAGGCTTTAGCGGCGATTCGTGGACGGAGCTTCGTTCTCCCCGACGACCTCAAGCGGCTGGCCGTGCCCGTGCTGGCTCACCGCTTGATCCTGAAGCCCGAGGCCCGATTGCGGCGGCTGACCGCGGCCGCCGTGGTCGAGGGCATCCTCGGCGAGTTGCCGGTCCCCGTGCCCAGCGCGACGGCGGAATAACCCGGGCCAACCATCGGAGCGCACCGCAACTCAAACCTTCGGCCCTGTCCCTGGATGCATGGCATGAGATGGGTGGTGGCGGCTGGCCTGCTGTTCCTCCTGGCCCTGGCGCTTCAGCTTGGGCTCCTGGTGTTTGCCGCCTACGTGCTCATCGGGGTGCTCGGCGTGAGTTGGCTGCTCGCCCGCTCCTGGACCCAGCATCTCTATGCCGAGCGCCGCCTGGTCGACCAGTCGGCTGAAATCAACGACGCCCTCGACGTCGCCGTCGTGATCCGCAACACCGGGCCGCTGCCCATACCCTGGGTCGTCGCCGAGGATTACCTGCCGCCCGCCGCCCTCCGGCAACGGCCGCCCCGGCTCCGCGTCGAGGGCAAGCGGCTCCGCGTCATGCTCGTCTGGGGACGCAGCTCGACCCGGCTCCGCTACACGCTGGTTATGCTCATGCGCGGCTTTTACCAGGTTGGCCCCGTCATCCTGGAGGGCGGCGACCTGTTCGGCCTCTATCGCCGCTTCCGGGTCGAAACTCATCCCCACTTCCTGCTGGTCTATCCGCGGCTGGTGCCGCTCTTGGGCTATGACCTCTCTTCGCGCCGGCCAGTCGGCGAGATTCGCCTCACGCACCGGCTTTTTGAAGACCCGACCCGCATCGCCGGGGTGCGGGAGTATCAGCAGGGCGATCCGCTCAACCGCGTCCACTGGAAAGCAACGGCCCGCACCGGCGTCTTGCACTGCAAGATCTATGAGCCTTCCACCATCGCCGGCGGCACGATTCTCCTGGACTTCCGCCGGGAGGCCTACCCTACTCGAGGCGAGCCGTACCGTTCGGAACTGGGCATCACGCTGGCGGCGGCTCTGGCCAACACGCTCTATGAGATGGGGCAACAGTTTGGCCTGGTCACCAATGCCCGGGACGCGGCGGATCGGCTGCGGGCGGAGGGTTGGCAGGTCCATGCGGGTGCCTTTTCCGACGCGGCCCACAACCGGCGGGCGGCCCTGGCGCAGGCGGAGACTCCCGAGGCGGCCGATCGCTTGCAGCCCGTCGTCGTCCCCACGCGGCGGGGGCCCGAACAGTTCGAACTCCTTCGGGAGACGCTGGCTCGGCTGGAACTGAACGACGGCCTGACGCTAGCGGAGTTGGTGGGTGAGGCGGGCAGTTCGCTGCCCGGGGATGCGACCGTCCTGGCCATCCTGGCGGAAGCGCCGCCCGAAACCGCACTGGCCCTGGGGAACCTGCGGCGGCGTGGCTACGCGGTCACGGTCTTCCTGCTCATTCTCGATGAGCAAGCGGGCACGCTGGACTGGGGACGACTACTGGCCGAGGGGCTCGACGTGCGGCACGTGCCCAGTGAGGAAGCGATCAGCGGCGTCTGCCAGGCGATGGCCCTGCGCTAGCAGATGCTGCAGGCGTTGGAGATTGAGGGCTACGCTGCCACCAGGGCCAGGGCCGGCTGCGATGGGGGCGGTTCGAGCAAGGCCAGCGTCAAGCGTTCGAGTTGGTCGCGTAGGGCGGCCGCATGCCGACGCAGGCGGTCGTTCTCCACGCGCTGGCCGGCCAGGTCCTGCCGCATCCGCACCTGAGTGCTTTCCAGCAAGGCCCGGCGGTTGGCCGTGGCGACCCGCTGCTGCTCGAGCTCGGTCCGCTGCCGGCAGAGGAGCTGCTCCTCGGTGAGCAGACGATGGCGGAACGCTTCGAGTTCGTCGTGGAGGCCCGCTAGCTCGGCCTCGCGCTGTTCGAGCCGGCGCAGGGGGCGCCGGGCCAGTCGCAGGAAGTGATGGAGCCGATGCTCGAGTTCGGCAGCGGCTTCGGCTGGCTCGGGGTCACGGGCCAAGAGTTGTTGCTCCGCCTGGAAGAGGGCCAACTCCTTGGCTGCCAGTTCGCGCTCCCGTTCGTCGAGCCAGGTCTGGCGACGTTCGAACTGTCGCTCTCGTTCGAGGGCGGCCTGCTGCATGGCACACTCGCGGTCGGCGAGTTGTTGCTGCCGGGCCGCGTATTCCAGGCTCAGGTCCACGATCTGCTCCCGCAGCCGCAGGGCGATCCGCAGGCGGGCCCGAGCGGCGATGGCCCGGGCGCGGACCAGGGCGAGCAGCCGGCCGCGTTCGCAGTGGAGCGTGCTCCGTTCGCTGAGCAGCCGGGCTTCGCTCGACCGCAACTGATGGGCTCGCTGCTGATTCTCTTCGTGCTGGCTCTGCAGTTGGGACATCCAATCTCGGAGCGATTGCTGTCGCTCCCGGAGTTCCTGGTCCCGCAGTTCGAGTTGGCCTTCGCGCTGGATCAGGACGACGTCGGCGCGATCCCACTCCTGCTGCCAGGCTTCGCGGAGTCCGAGCATGGCCTCATGGAAGCGGGCCAACCGGACCTCTTCGTCGCGCAGGTCGGCGAGGAGATCGAGCAGCCGGCCCGTATGGATGTCGTCGGGGGGCGCCGAGCGCGGCAGCGTGACGAGCGAGCCGTGATTCAGTTCGCCATCCAGCCGGCCACGCCCCGCTTGCAGCCGCGCCAGCACGGTCCGCAGGTTGACAATGCGCTGCTCGATGCCGACCAGCTCGATCTCGCGTTGCCGACGAATCGCTTCCTGAGTCTCGAGCGTTCCCTGCCAGCCGGCCTCGGTGGAAACAAGCTGGGCCTGTTGCTGCCCGAGCGCCGCTTCACGGCGCGTCAGTTCATGCTCGCGTCGGGCCGTCTCTTCGCGCCATGCTCGCTCGCTGGTGCGCAGGGCCTGCCAACCGGCTTCGACCTGCCGGCGCTGCATCTCCAGGTCGCCGGTCGCCTCGGCCTGCTGGCGAGCAAGCTGCTGGCGTTCGGCGGCGAGTCGGGCCGCTTCCGCTTCCAACCGGTGCCATTCGCTCTTGAGCCGTCGCCGCCAGTACTGCCGCACGTCCGCCTGTTCGCGCTGGAAGCGGCCGCGTTCATCGGCCAGCGCTTGGCGTTCGCGCCCGATCGTCTCCACCAGGCCGCGGAGTTCCGTCGGCGACGCGGTGGGGAGGGTAGATTCGGTCATGGCGGCCTCGGCACGATGCAGCGTCGGGGTGGCGGGACGGCGCGCGACAGTCCCTGTCGAGAAGATCGGCCTGGCAGCCGCTAGAATGAAGCCCGGCGGGCAGGCCTTTCGACCGATGCAGCCCATCGGGATGGGGCTATGCCGATTGCTCGGGATGTGTCAAAGGAGCGCCGCGGATGGACGCCCTGAAGTTCGTCATGGGGACCGGTGCGGGCAAGGCGGCGCCCCTCTGCGCTCTGGCCGGGGACGACCGCTATCTGCGGCGGCTGGCCCGGGAACGGGTGCAGCAGCTGGCACTGGGCGAGGCCGGCGACGACGACATGGCCCGGTCGGTCTATGCGGGCCAGGGCGCGGATTGGGCCGCGGTGCGGGCCGACCTGGAGACACGGCCCTTCACCGCCCCACGCCGCCTCGTGATCGTCGAGGAGGCGGACAGCTTTGTAACCCAGAATCGACCGAAACTGGAGAAGTACTTCGCGGCCCCGTCGCCGGTCGGCGTGCTCGTGCTGGACGTGGACTCCTGGCCGGCGACCACCAAACTCGCCAAGGCCCTGCCGAGTGACGCCACCATCGTCTGCAAGGCCCCGCGCGAGGGCGATATACCGGCCTGGCTGACGCGGCGGTGCCAGAGCCTGCATGGACAAAAGCTGGAGCCGGCGGCGGCCAAGCTCTTGGTCGAACTGATCGGTCCGGAGCTGGGCGTGCTCGAACAGGAAGTGGCCAAGCTCTGCGTCTACGTCGGCGTGGGCAAGCCAATCACACCGGAAGCCGTCGACCTGCTCGTGGGACGGCAGCGCACGCAGACGGTGTGGATCATCCTCGATGCCTTGGCGGCGGGGCGCACGGCCGCGGCCGTTGCCATGCTCGAGGACTTGCTCGAAGCCGGCGAGGAGTCGCATGCCCTGCTCGGCGGGTTGGCCTGGCAGTTGCGGCGGCTGGCCCAGGTGCATCGGCTGCGCGAGCAACAGGTCGGGCTAGGAGATGCCGTCGCCCGGGCCGGTCTGCCGCCTTTCAAGCGGGACACGGTGGCCCAGCACCTGCAGCGCCTGGGGCCACGAGCGGGCCGCATCTTCCCCTGGCTGCAAGAAGTCGATCTCGGACTCAAGAGTTCGGACGCTCTGCCTGCCCGCTTGCTGCTTGAGCGGCTGCTCATGCGCCTGGGTTGAGAGCGACGGGTGCGTTCGTAGCGGACCGGCGGCCTAGCGTTGCATCTGCGGCGTGGGCCAGCGGCGGGGCCCGGCGTCGTCGCGTACCCCCCTGTGGCAGCCCCGGGGCCCCAGCCGGCCGCCCCGCCCCGCGGTGGGCCCGAGGAGGGTGGGTCCACCC
>CALLZJ010000007.1 GCA_937858435.1 uncultured bacterium | reverse complement strand
GTCGGGCGGCGGCCGTTCCTCCGGCCTGATGAGCTTCCTCAAGATCGGCGACCGGGCCGCCGGCGCGATCAAGTCGGGCGGCACGACGCGACGGGCAGCCAAGACGGTCGTCCTGGACATGGACCATCCCGACATCCAGTCCTTCGTCAACTGGAAAGTCACAGAGGAGCAAAAGGTCGCTGCCCTGGTCGCCGGATCGAAGGCGTGCCATCGGCATCTGAATGCGGTCTTGCGGGCTTGTGCGACCGTGACCGAGGGGAAGGCGGCTTCGGAACCACGGCCGGCCGGACCGGAGCGGTTCGATCCCGCTCGGAATCCCGTGCTGCGCAAGGCCGTGACCGAGGCCCGACGGGCCCAGGTGCCGCTCAGTTACGTGGAGCGGGCCATTCAGCTTGCCAAGCAGGGCGTGACCGCGATGGCCTTCGCCGAGTATGACATCGACTGGAACTCGGAGGCCTATCACACCGTTTCCGGGCAGAACAGCAATAACTCGGTGCGCATCACCAACGAGTTTATGCAGGCCGTGCAAGGGGATCGCCCCTGGCATCTCTACTGGCGGACGGAGCGGGAGCGGGCCCAGCGGGAAGGGCGCCCGCCCAAGCCCTGCAAGACCATTCCCGCCCGGGATCTGTGGGACGACGTCGCCCATGCCGCCTGGGCCTGTGCGGATCCCGGCGTGCAGTTCGACACGACGGTCAACGAATGGCACACCTGCCCGAACGATGGCCGCATCAACGCCAGCAACCCGTGCTCGGAGTACATGTTCCTCGACGACACGGCCTGCAACCTGGCGTCACTCAACCTGATCAAGTTCTACACCCAGCCGGCCCCCGCCTTCCTGGGAGTCACGCCCGGTGGCTTCGACGTTGACGGCTACCGCCATGCCGTTCGGCTGTGGACGCTGGTGCTTGAGATCTCGGTCTACATGGCCCAGTTCCCGAGCAAGTCCGTGGCTCGCAAGTCGTTCGATTTCCGCACCCTGGGGCTGGGGTACGCCAACCTGGGCACGCTGCTCATGGTCCAGGGGATTCCCTACGATTCTCCAGCCGCACGGGCCTGGGCTGGGGCGGTGACGGCCATCATGCACTGCCATTCCTATGCGACGTCGGCGGAGATCGCAGGCGAGTTGGGACCGTTCCCCCGTTACCATGCCAATCGCGAGCCGATGCTCCGTGTGCTTCGCAATCATCGCCGAGCCGCTTATGCCGGCGATCCCGCGGTACCGCCAGGCGTGCGGGCCACGGACTACGAGGGCTTGTCGGTCCTGCCCGTGGCCATCGACGCGGCCCACAGCCCCAAGGAACTCCTCAAGGCGGCGCGCGAAGATGCCGACCGCATGCTCGAACTGGCAGAGAAGCACGGCCTACGCAATGCCCAGGTGACGGTCATTGCTCCTACGGGAACGATCGGCCTGGTCATGGACTGCGACACCACGGGAGTCGAACCCGACTTCGCGCTCGTGAAGTTCAAGAAGCTGGCCGGCGGGGGCTATTTCAAGATCATCAACTCCTCGATTCCTCCTGCGCTCGAGAAGCTGGGCTACTCCCGCGAGCAGATCGAGGAGATCGTCCGCTATTGCCGCGGCGCCGCCACGCTTGACGGCTGCCCCCACATCAATCGCGATAGCCTCAAGCGCAAGGGCTTCACCGACGAGTTTCTCAATCGCATCGAGGCCATGCTGCCCGGAGTCTTCGAGCTGCGTTTCGCCTTCACCCGCTGGACGCTCGGCGACGATTTCCTGCACGACAAGCTGGGCTTCACCAAGGACGCGATCGATGCCCCGCAGTTCGACGTGCTGTCGGCGCTCGGCTTTTCCCCGCAGCAACTCGAAGAGGCGAACAACTTCGTCTGCGGGACGATGACGATCGAGGGCGCGCCGCACCTGAAGGAAGCGCATTACCCGGTCTTCGATTGTGCCAATCGCTGCGGGCGGCTGGGCAAGCGTTACATCGCGCCGGAGGCCCACATCCGCATGATGGCCGCCGTGCAGCCCTTCGTCAGTGGGGCCATCTCGAAGACGATCAACATGCCCCATGAAGCGGCGTTGGAAGATGTCAAGCGCTGCTACCTCTTGAGTTGGCAGTTGGGGCTCAAGGCCAACGCCCTTTATCGAGACGGGTCCAAACTCAGCCAGCCGCTGAACAGCATGGCCGACGGTCCCGACCTGGAGATCGAGGAAGAAGAGTTGACGCCTGCCATGGCCATGCATGAGCCTGTTCGCATCGCCGAGCGGATCGTCTACCGCTACCTAGCCAAGCGCCGACGCCTGCCGGATCGCCGGGCTGGCTACACCCAAAAGGCCCGGATCGGCAACCACAAGATCTACATTCGGACGGGCGAGTACGAGGACGGCTCGCTCGGCGAGATCTTCCTCGACATGCACAAAGAAGGGGCTGCCTTCCGCAGCATGATGAACTGCTTTGCCATCGCGGTCAGCATGGGACTCCAGCATGGCGTGCCACTCGAGGAGTTCTGTGACGCATTCCTCTTCACCCGGTTCGAGCCGAACGGCGTGGTCCAGGGGAATCCGCACATCAAGATGACGACGTCGATCATCGACTACATCTTCCGGGAACTCGCCATCACCTACCTGGGCCGTCACGAGTTCGCCCAGGTGGAGGAGGAAGACCTGAACCCCGACACCCTCGGCGAGGGCATCATTGAGGGGATGAACAAGGACAATCCCCGGGCGCAGAACGCGACCGCTCCCAAGGCTGAAGAAGCCACGCCGGCAACGACCCAAGTGAAGGACTTGCCAGTCCCGGACTTTGAGGATGAGGAGGTCATCGCCGAGCGCTGGTTGGATGCGGATGAGGAGGCCCGCAAGGCGCGCTTCACCCAGTCGCCTCGGACCGAGCACATGCATCCGATGACGGGGCGTAACAGCAACGGGCATGGAAACGGCCACGGCCAGGCCGCCGCGACTACGGCTGCTCCGACGATGATCGTCGAGGGACGGGCCAAGGGGAAGCCGCGGGCTGAAGCACGGCCGTCCGCCACGCTCGAAGAAAAGATTCGCCAGGCACGCCTGAAGGGCTACGAAGGTGATCCCTGCACCGAGTGTGGTCAGTTGACCATGGTCCGCAATGGGGCCTGCCTCAAGTGCGACACCTGTGGCTCAACCAGCGGCTGCAGCTAACGCGAGTGCGGCCAGCGCAAGCTGGTCTGCTCGCTCCGGGCCGGCGGCAGGAGGCCGCCGGCCTTGTGCTTTTCCACCGGGCAGCGAATCGGGTTAGATTCTGAGGGCAGGCAGGTGAGGACGAAGGACTTCGAACATGGCGGGCTGGCCGAGGGCGTCCTTCCCGAAGCCCGGCACTGCTCCCAAAGCCACTGCCTGACTCTGCCAGTCCGCGTAATTGCTAACGAGCATGATGGGCACGGTCTTCAGGCGGGGGTCCGACCGTAGCGCGCGGATGAAGTCCAACCCGGAGCCACCGTCCGCGTCGAAAATGCGGTTAACGAGTACCAGGGCGGGCAGTCCATTGGCCAGGGCTGCTTGAGCTTCCGCGGCCGTGGCGGCATGGTCCACCTGGGCCTGAAAATGCTCGGCCACTGCCCGTTCCAGTGCCGGACCGTCCGCATAGCACTGGCCCACGGACAGAACGCGTGCAGTCGTCTTCATCAGCTCTTTTCCTCAATCTGCCTGCTGGGATTACTTGCCCTTGTGGGCTCGCTCCACGCGCAGCCGCAAGTTACCTTCGATGAACTCATCCAGATCGCCGTCGAGGACCTTCTGCACCTGGGCAGTTTCGACGCCAGTCCGGACATCCTTGGCGAGCGTGTAGGGCTGCAGCACGTAGTTCCGAATCTGGTTGCCCCAGGCGACTTCGCCCTTTTCGTCATACTTCTTCTCGATTTCGGCCCGGCGCTTCTGTTCTTCGAGCCGATACAACTTGGCACGCAGCATCTTCCAGCACATGTCTTCGTTCTTGTGCTGGCTCCGCTCGCTACGGCATTCGGCGACCACGCCCGTGGGCCGATGAATGAGGCGGACGCCCGACTCGGTCTTGTTCTGGTGCTGGCCGCCCGGGCCGCCGGAGCGAAACGTCTGGCGGTCCACGTCGTCGCGCTTGATCTCCACGTGGATCGAATCGTCGATCTCGGGCATCACGTCAACGGCCACGAACGACGTTTGCCGTTTGGCATTGGCGTCAAAGGGACTGATGCGGACGAGGCGATGCACCCCCGTCTCGCCCTGGAGCCGGCCAAAGGCGTAGTCCCCCTGGATACGCAAAGTCGCGCTGCGAATGCCCGCTTCTTCGTTGGGCAGCTCATCCACGATCTCGACGCCAAAGCCGTGCTGCTCGGCCCAGCGGGCATACATCCGCTGCAGCATCTGGGCAAAATCGCACGCATCGGTGCCGCCCGTGCCGGCCTGCAAGCGCAGGTAGGCCGAGCAACTGTCCTCCGGCTCGCTCAGCACCGCCTGAAGCTCGAAGGCAGCGAGCCGCTCTTCGAGCCGGGCCAGTTCGCTGGCAAACTCGTCCTCGAGGGAGGCTTCCTCGGCACAAAGCTCCCCCAGAGCCTCAAGGTCTTCTCGGCCCGAGACCAGTTCCTCATACGGTTTGAGCAGATTGTTGAGGGCCTTCAGGCGCTGGATGGTCGCCTGAGCCTTGTCCCCCAGGTCCCAGAAGCCCGGGGCGGCCATGGCGGCTTCAGCCTCGGCCCGCAGCCGTTCCTTGCTGGCAACGTCAAAGACTGTCTCGAAGCTGGGCAAGCCGAGCCACGAGGGTGTCGGAACGACGACTGAGTTCTGGCGTCATGAAACACGGCTCCGATAAGGGCAGTCTGACTTCAGGACTATTCTATGGATCGGCGGCCAGGGCCTCCCAGGGCCAGACCCGGGATGGGCGGCGGCAGGCTAAAGCCGCAGGAAGATGCCCTGCTTCTCCAGGCCCCGAGTCAAGAACCAGGTCAACCCCAGGACCAATGCCAACGCCAAGAGGGCAAACCAAAGCGGGGCATCACGTGGCGTCATGGGCCGCACGCAGTCGATCACCACGATGTGGATGACGTAGGCCGCCAGGGCATTGCTGCCTAGTGTGCGAAATAGCCCCACACCCAGCCGGCCCACATCGGCGGCAACCCAAAAGAGCAGGTAGACCACCAAGGCGAACCCGGCGGCAAAGGTCTGATAGGAGACGGTCCCCACGCGTTGACTCATGGTCCAGAACTCGATCAGAGGCGTCGGGGCATGGGCCGGTCGATCCCAGGGCGGGAGGAAAGGCGGCGCCGGCCAACGCATGAGGTCGCCTTGCATCCAAGCACCCACGCGATCTACTGCCGACAGCCCATAGCCAAGTGCCATGAAGCTCAGCCCACAGAGAAGCAGCAGCCCCATTTCCAAGCCCCGGGCACCACGCTGGACCACGTCGGCGGCCACAGCCCCGAGCAAGAGGGGAATCGACCAGGTCAGAAACCCCAAGGGGCCGCCGTCGATCACTGGCCGCGACCGGGCAAACTCGAAGCCGTTGACCAGGATTGGAAACTCCGGATTGAAGTCGGGTAACTTGAACCAGTAGGCCTGGCTTAGCACCCAGACGTGGATCGCGCCGGATAAGGCCATCCAACCGAAGAGCCACAGCTTGCTCCGGCCGAGCACCGGCAAGCACCAGAGCGTGGCCGCCGCGATGTGGACCAGCGTCTGGAAGGTGCTTGCTTGCACGTTCTTCCAGACGAGTCCCAGGGGGCCGAGCGCTTGCCAGTCGGCGACCATTTCGGCCCAGGTCGCGTACCGATGCTGGAAGTGATAGAGCAGCGCGCCAACGAGCGCCAGGGCCAGGACGCGGCGCAGCACCCGTCCATAGGCTGCAGCTTCGCCCCTTTCCACCGCACGACGGCGAAACGTCCAGTGGAGCGCGAAGCCGACCGCGAGGAAGAACTGCGGCATGATCGTGTCGGCATAGCTGCAGTAGTCGTTATGGTGCTTGAGCGCCGGGTGGAAGGCGGCCAAGGGGCCCACGAAGTTGACCACGACCATGGCCGCGACCGTGTAGCCGCGGAACTGGTCGAGCGAGGCCAATCGCTGTTTGGGCACCGGCCGCGAGACTTCTGGCAGGACCTGATAGGAGGCGGGGCGACGCTCATCGGGCATGACCGAGCCTCACCGGGGTCGTTCGGGGGCGGCGCGTTCGGCGTTGGAGCGGCCAGGGTCGACCGGGGCCGGGGCACTGGCTGCGGCCATGGGAACGGGTATGAACTTGTGCTGCAGTTTGCCCTCTGCTACCGAATAGAGCCGCACCCAGCCATCGTGACCGGCCGCCGCCAGCGTCTGCCCCTGGGGATGGAAGGCCAGGGCATAAGTTCCGCCACCGCTCGGAGCGGGAAGCACAGCCAGGCGCCGCCCGTCGGCCACCGCGTAGAGGCGCACTTCGCCCGTCCCCGCACAGCCGACCGCGAGCACCTGGCCGTCCGGAGCGAATGCCAGTGCCGTGATGGGACCGGGCTGGCGCTCGAACGCCCGGACCAGATTCAGGTCGTCGTCCATCATGACCCGAGCTCTGGTGCGAAAGATCTGGTAGAGGCGTGGGACCTGATCCTCGCCGCCACAGGCGATCCACTCCCCCTTGGGGTGCAGCGCTAGGCAGCGCAGGTCGTCGAGCAGCTTGTTGATGTCGTCGACGAAAGTACCATTGTCCGCCTCGCTGAGCTTCAGCGCCCGATCCCGACCGACCGTGATCAGATGGAGCTTGCCACCTTGGACCTTCAGAGCCACGTTTTCCCGGGCACCCACTCGTTGTTGTTGGTTCTTGGTGGCGGCGCCGCCTGAGACTGCAAAGCCCGTCCCGAAGACCCAATCCTGATGATGGTCGATCCGCAGGACCGGCCGACCGTCGGCCACCTGCACGACGCGAGCAGAATTGTCCGCACCGCCAACGGCCACCTTGTCCCCGTCTGGCGTGAAAGAGACGCCATATAGGCTGTCCCCGGTCATGGTCACCGAGTGCCGGAGCCGTTGCTTGGCGACGTCCCAAAGCTGCAGTTCACCGAACAGTCCCGGGGTGCCCCCCGCGGCGGCCAGGACGCTGCCGTCGGGTGAAAAGGCCAAGGACTCCACACGCTGCGACAGCCCAGGCAGCCGCGTCCGCAACTGCCTGCCGTCCCCGGCATGGAGCAGGACTTCGTAATGCCCCGAAACGGCCAGGGACTGCCCATCAGGTGAATAGACCAGGGCTGTGACCACAGGCGGTTGCCGGTAGACCTCAGGGGGACCGACCCGGCCGGGCGCCCTCCCCGCCGGCGTATCGTCCTGCGCCCCTTCCGCAATCCAGCGGGCGATGAGGGCGACCTGCTCCTTGCTAAAGGGGATGCCCACGCCGTTCTTGGGCATGCGCGGCTCATCGCCTTTGATGAAATCCATGAGAACGCTGTCGTCTGGCGCCCCGGGTGCGAACCCATCACCCGATTCGCCCCCTTTCTTTAGAGCCGCGTAGCTCGTAACGTCTAGCTCGCCCAAAGCTCGACGCGGTTGATGGCAACCTTGACAATGGCGCAGGAGCAACGGCCGGACCTGCCGATGGAAACTGACGGGGGCCTCGGTCGGCGGTTCCGACCACATGAGCATCATCAAGAGTGCAAGCATGCGTTAATCTCCTGTCCACGATGGTAGCATGGCCGCGGCCCGGCTGCCACGCCGAAGGTGGACTGGAGGTGGGAACAAGATCTAAACTAGGATGTGAGGGTTGCCTTGCCGGACTCAGGCCGTCTTGGTGGCACTGACAGTCCAGTGGCGGTCGGACGTGGCCTGCACGGCATCCCCGTAGATGCCCAAGCTTTCCATCAGACCACGTGCCTCTTCGAGGGTGAGGGCAGCCCGCAGTGAAGCTTCGAAGAGCTGCTGCTGATGGGCGTTGGCCCCGGCCGCATAGGTCTTCACCAGGTGTCGCACCTGCTCGTCGCTCTCCGGCCGCATCAGATCGCGGACAAAGAAGACGCCCCCTGGAGACAGCACGCGCAGCATCTCGGCCAGGACCAGGCCGGGCTCAGGAATGTGATGGACGATGCTGTTGGAAATGACCGCGGTGAACGAATCCGCTGCGAAGGCCATTCGCTTGGCATCGCCCCGGTGCAGCTCAATCCGCCGGTCGAACCCTGCTTCTCGAACATGCCGCTGGGCCAGATCGAGCATGCTCTCGGCGTAGTCGACCGCGACCACGTGAGCCTCGGACCTCTTTTGACACAGGAGCAGCGGGATGAGCGCGGTCCCGGTCCCCACGTCGAGCACACGCCGGAGGTTGGGCCCAAGACCGAGGAAATCACCGACGAAGCGGTGATTGACCTCGCTGTGATCCATGGCGTCGTAGTCCCGGGCCTCCGCGACGGAGTCCATTACTTCCGGTTCGAGCACGCGCGGGAGCATGGGAAGGAACCTGTAACGCGAAAGGGCCCCGGCCAGCCGGCCAGGGACGCGAATCTTGACCACGATCCGTGAACCCCATACCAATATAGCGGATCAAGCAGTATCGGCCCTTGGGGCCGAGGCCTTGAACCTAACACGGTGGGCCCCGTCGGCACAATGCCGGTTCCGTTCGCCGCTGGGTTCGGGCAGAAGCTCAAGGAAGAGGCAAGACTGGACAGTCTGGGCAAACGAGGCCTGCTGGCACAACCCAAACTGTCCAAAACGACCGCGACACCCTACCCCGTGGTGTAATTGGTAACACTAGG
>CALLZJ010000006.1 GCA_937858435.1 uncultured bacterium | reverse complement strand
GCGGTGCTGGTAGAGCTTGTGGATGAAGCGATGGAAGGAGGCCACGTCGCCGACGGCGGCGCGCTTGTCCGCATTTGGCACAATGAGCAAGATGCCCGACTCGACCTTGGGGCGCGGCCAGAAGGCCGAAGGGGGCAGCCGCCGCACCACGGTCACGTCGGCCAGCGCCTGGGCCAGCACGGAGATCACGCCGTAGTCGGAAGTCGAGGGGCGGGCAGCGAAGCGGGCGGCCAACTCCCACTGCACCGTGGTCACGATGCGCTCAAGGTCTAGGTCGCTGAGGAGCAGATTGGCAATGACAGGGGTGGCCACGACGTAGGGCAGGTTGGCGACGAGCTTGAGCCGCTGCCGGCCTGGCTGAGCGCGGAGGGTGCGAAGCCGGTCGACGACGGCCGGGTTGAGCGTGTTCTTGTTCTTGAGGATGTCGCCCTGGATGAACTCGACGTTGGCGTGTATGGCGGTGAGATCGCGGGCGAGGGCCAGGAAGCCCGGGTCGATCTCGACGGCGAGCACGGCCCCGGCACTGGCGGCGAGTCGGCCCGTCAGGCTGCCGGTCCCACAGCCGACCTCGAGCACGACGTCGGTGGCGTCGAGTTCCGCCGTCCGCGCGATGAGGTCGAGCAGATTGAGGTCGATGAGGAAGTTCTGCCCCAGGCGGTGGTTGGGCCGCAGCCCCCGAGCTTCCAACAAGCCCTTGAGGAAGGACAGGGTCTGGCGCGGAGCGGCGGGGGGTTGCGACGGTGTCATGGGCGATGGGCCAGGAGCTGTTCGACGTACTTGGCCAACAGGTCCACTTCCAGGTTGACCTCCATGCCGGGACCGAGCTGGCCCAGCGTGGTGATGGCCAGTGTATGGGGAATGAGGGCGATGCTGAAGCGGGGCGGCTCGACGGCCACCAGGGTCAGGCTAACGCCGTCGACGGCGATGGAACCTTTGGGGACCAGGTAACGGAAGAGCGCCTCGGGGCAGTTGAAGTTGAACAGCTCCCAGTCGCCATCGGGCTGGCGCTGGCTGAGGGTGCCGACGCCGTCGACGTGCCCCTGGAGCCAGTGGCCGCCCAGGCGGTCGCCCAGCCGCAGCGCTCGTTCGAGGTTGACCCGGCTGCCGGCCCCGAGCCGGCCGAGGTTGGTCCGCCGGAGCGTTTCGGGCGCGAGTTCAAAGACCAGGGTCTCGGCCGCGTTATCGGCCGCGACGACGGTGAGGCAGACGCCGTTGACGGCGACACTGTCGCCGAGGGCGACGGGCTCATGAGCCAGGCGGGCGGTGAGCGTCAGTCGCTGGCCCGCACCCTGCGGTTCGAGCCGGACCACGGTGCCTTGGGTCTCGACCAGGCCTGTGAACATGAGCGCTAGGTGCCTTCGGGGGTCTTGAGGCGGAACTCGCGGACGCTGAAGAGGTAACAGGCAAAGGCGGTCGCGAGCGTGCCGACCACAAGCAGGGTCACCACGCAACTGGCGGCCTCGGGGATGACGTCGACTTCGAGGCCCCAATGGCGCGCCGCCTCCGGAATGTGCAGCCAGGAGAGCATCAGGACCCGGAGGTAGTACATCACAGTGAACTCACGGAGCACAAACGGGATGCTCGCCAGCAGTCCCTCGAAGACGATGATGTAGACCGCGCCGACGATGAGAATGCGCCGGACGAGGATGCCCAGGCAGCCGAAGATGGCGGTATAAGCAAAGGCGGCCAGCGAGCAGATGACCAGTAGGCGGCCGATGCGGGCGACGAGTTCGGCGAGCGGTACGTCCACGCTGGGTTGCCCCCACCAGATCATGAACAGCAGGGGCGGCACGAATAACGCGCAGAGGAAGATGACGAGCAGCACCGACGCCAGCAGCTTGACCGCATAGATGGACCAGCGCTGGAGCGGGCGGATGAGCAGGTAGGTCAGCGTCTGGTCTTCGATCTCGTCGTTGATCATGCCCGAGCCGAAGAGCAAGGCGGCAAGCGGCACAACGGCATGGGGCAGGAGCACGAAGGCAAAGACGAACTCGATCTCGGTGAGGGCGAGCGGGTCCAGCGGCCGACCCCGTAGCGACGCGGCAATCCGCGGCAGGGCGGC
The DNA here is from genome assembly GCA_937858435.1 of uncultured bacterium. Classification (GTDB taxonomy): domain Bacteria; phylum Planctomycetota; class Planctomycetia; order Gemmatales; family HRBIN36; genus CALLZJ01. The sequence continues at coordinate 3,318 of CALLZJ010000006.1, read as the reverse complement.
CAGCAGCATCGGCAGGGCGAAGAGCAGACACAGGCTGATGAGCCGCCTGAGACGGCTGAGGCCTGCCAGCGACAGCCGCAGCAAGGCCAGGAGCGCTCGGGGCTGGAGGGCGCTGGGCGGTGGTGGGAAGGCGGCGGCAGCGGTGCTCATGCGGGCTTGTCTCGGGGCGTCAGGGGCTGACCAGGTACTTGAAGACGGCTTCGAGGTTGTCGTCGTCGGAGTAGACCTCATGAATGGGGGTGTCTTCGGCCAGGGCGAGCGTGGGCAGCCGCTGGTAGAAGGTGTCGGGGGCCTTGGTTTCGATGACCACGGCCTCCTCGCGGGGCCGCAGTTCCATCCCCACGACGTCATCCTGCTCCACGAGCCGGGCGGCCACCCGGCGGTACTGCGGTGAGACGATCACGATCCGATGCGGGTGCTCGTCGATCAGGTCGCGAATCTGCCGCAGATGTCCCTCGGCTACGAGCTTGCCCCGGTTGAGCAGGAGGATGTGGGGTGTAATCCCCTGGACCTCGTAGAGCACGTGGCTGGAGAGGACGATGCTGCGGCCCTCGTCGCCCAGCCGCAGCATCAGGTCATGCAGGTCCCGCCGCGCCAGTGGGTCGGTTCCGCTCATGGGTTCATCCAGGAAGAGGACCTTCGGCTCATGGACGAGAGCCTGGGCGATCTTGGTGCGCTGGCGCATGCCCTTGGAGTACCCCCTGATGGCCCGGTTCATATTCGGGGTCATTTTGACATATTCGAGTGCCTGGGCCGCGGCGTTCCGAGCCACGCCGCCCCCCAGACCGCTCAGGTGGGCACAGGCGAGGATGAACTCCCAGCCAGTCATCCATTCGTAGAAGGCGTCCTGCTCGGGGCACAGGCCGATCCAGCGGTTCATGCCCGGGTTGTTCCAAACGGGCTGGCCGAGCACGCGGACCGTGCCCATGCTGGGACGCAGTTGTCCCGTCGCCAGTTGGAGGAAGGTGGACTTGCCCGCGCCGTTTGGCCCGAGGAGCCCCGTGACCCCGGCGGGGATGCGGACCGTGAGGTTGTTCAGGCCAATGACCTGCCCATACCACTTGGAGACGCCGGTGAAGTCGACGATGGCCGGTCCGTCGGCGGGTCTCGCCGTCGGGTCGGGTCTGGTCGGCGCCTGTTCAATCACGGAGGTCATCGGCTGCTTTCTTCATGGAAGAGGCCCGGAGCCCGGGGCGGCTGGCTCCGAGGAGCGGACTTCGTGGTCATGGTCATTTCAGTCGGTCCAGTGAGCGGACCCGGGTGGTGAGGATCAAAACAGAGAGCAAGAACACCCCGGCCAGCACGGCCGCGGACCATTGCCAGGGGAACGTCTGTCGCAAGGACCCCCGCTGGTCAGCTTCCCGGGCGGCCGAGGCCTCGTCATCTTCGCGAACAGGGCGTGGGCGCGGGCGACTGCTGCCCGAGTTGCCGGTAACAACGCCGCCGATCCGGACAGGCCCGCCCCTTCCCCCCATGCCAGTGGCCATGGCGGCTCCTGCCGCTGCTGTCTTCTGGGCACTCTGAAGAAGCTGGTCCCACTGGGCCCAGGCTGCTTCGGTGCCGATGCAGACCTCGCCGATCCGCCAGAGGTTGTTCGTGTAGGAGATGACACGGGGCCAGTCCGGCCGCGCCTGGTCCGGGCCGCGCGGCATGGCAGACCAGACCGAAGTCGAGGCCGTCGACAGCACGAACCACCAGACCACGAAGATGATCGAGACGTAGCGCGAGTTGCGGGACAGGCTCGAGATGGCGAGCATCAGCGTCCCGGCCGACACGATCACCACCAGGCTCCAGAGCATGGCGCCCGCGGCGATGCGCCAGGTGTCGGCCAGCACGGTCACGTCCATGCTGAAGGCCACGCCGAGGACGTAGGCGATGGCGATCGGAGCCGCCGTCACCAGCACCAGGTAGAACCCGATGACTCCGAGCTTGCCCAGGAAGTAGTCCAGCCGCCGAAGGGGCCGGGACAGGTAGAGAGGCAAGGCGTTGAAACGGAGGTCCTTGCTAATGAGGTCGGGACCGACCACCAGGACGAGCATCATGCTGAAGAAGAGCTGAAACATGATGAAGAAGTTGAAGGCCAGGGTCCAGATCATGAAGCGGTAGCCCTTGGGCCCGCTGCGGACCTCTTCCGGCAGCCCTTGCAGCAGTCCCAGGAGGGGCTGGATAAAGCTGGACTGCTGTTCGACCAGGCCCCAGAAGATGAGGAATGCCGCCAGGGCCAAGGACGGAGCCACGGACATGGCCAACAGAATCTTGACCCAGCGGCTTTGGATCTGGACCTTGACCCCCTGCCAGGTGATGGCCCACCAGCGCCACGTCCGACTGCCGACGGTTCCCCGCCAATGCTGGTAGCCTTGATCGAAAATCGGCACGTTGGCTTCCTCGGGTCAAGCGATGCCGCTCGGGGCGGCAGGTGTCTGATGGTCACGGGGCCGGTCCGTCGTTGCCAGTCGCCGCGGCCCCCGGCTCTGGCAGGAAATCATACAGAGTGAGCCAGTGGCCATCCGGATCCGCCACGACGGCCCGGCGATAGCCCTCCAGGCTTCGGCGGAGTGGTTTGATTACCGCCGCCCCCACGGCCGTCAGCCGCTCCAGCTCCTTCGCCACGTCGGCCACTTCGAACAGAAGCATGGCCCGACCCACGCCGCCGCTGCTGACCGGCACCATTCCCGTCGGCCCCGGCGCGACCTGTTTCAGAGCCAGCCGTGCCCCGCCGGCATCGAGCAAGGCGTAGCCTTCTTCCGGTTGGCGGAGCAGCACCCGCAGTCCCAGATGCTGGCGATACCAGGCCGCGGACCGCTCGCTGTCCGCCACGGCTAGCTCGACCATAGTCAGTCGGGGGCCGACGCCGAGTGCCCCTGCGCTGGTCTCGGGTGGGCCGGCCCGCGCCGCAGCCATAGGTTGACTCCATGAACGAAGCTCGGTTGGTTCTCCGTCTGGTTCCGCCACCTTGTCCTCTGGAATCCATCGCAACGTGAGCACTTCGGAACTCGCCGCCACTCCCGCACCCACTCCCGCGCCGTCCTTCGGTCTCTTCGCTGGCCAGGTATGGGGCATTTTGTTCCTGGGCCTGCTCTTTGGCTCCGGTGCCTGGCGCCTGACCGCCAAAGCCTTCGAGATCATCCGTGAGCATCCGCTCCTGACGACCATGGACTACCTCGTCTATGGCGGCATCTTCCTCCTGGGCGCGGCCAAGGCCGAGTTCCTCTTTCGCCGGGCCCTGGTCTACCGCACCCTGGCCCGGGCCCGCCATGCCCTGGTGACCCCGCCCGACTGGCTGCTCCCGCCGTTCTGCATTCCCAGCTTTTACCGCCC
>CALLZJ010000005.1 GCA_937858435.1 uncultured bacterium | reverse complement strand
GGGTCGTTCATGTTTTCAAGGGTCTTGGCCTTGGCGGCGAGGCAGCGCGCGAGTTCGACTTGCCGCATGAGGTGGGTGCGGTCGCTGGCCCATTGCCGCCGCCAGGTTTCGGCTCCATTCAGCAGTTCAAGGGCGGCCGGGACCTGGTCTCGGACCAGGGCCAAGGCGGCCAGCCGTTCCTGAGTCGCCACCCAGATCAGGTCCCGGGGCAAGTCGGTGCCCAGGGGGGCGGCGCCGTCGAGGAGCACCTTGAGCGCTTCCTGGAAGAAAAGGTCGGCCTGTATGGCGTGGCCCAGTTGCAAGGCGACATCACCGCCGCGGCTCAGGGCTTCTCCCAGGACGCGGCGGTCCTCTTCGGTGGCGTCAGTGCGGAGCCTGCTGCCGCGGGCCACGACGATCGCGGCCTCGAACTCGTTCCGGGCCTCTTTGTGATTGCCGAGCTTCAGGAGGGCCTCACCCCGCAGCCGATGGGCGAGCGACTCGAAGGAGGGGAAGGGAGCGGCGCGGGCTGGTTCGAGCAGCCGCGTGGCCAGGAGATTCGCGGCCTGCCAATCCTGAGCCTCCAGGGCCCAGGTCGTCTGCCGGCGGAGCAAGTGGCAAAGCTGATGGAGATGCTGCTTGGGCTTCTTGCCCTCCTTGATCTCCGCGTAGGTCAGGGCCAGATCGTAGTAGCGCTTCGGCTCGGCGATCTGCCCCTGAGCGAGGAGGACGTCGCCGAGCTTGGCATGATGGACGAAGACTTCTTCCTGATAGTGCGGCTCATCCGGCTTTTCCGAAGCCAGCCGCTGGGCATAGGCCAGGGCCGCCTCGACGTGCTTGCGGCACTGGGCGGTGTCGCCGACCTCGCGGAAGATGTCGCTGAGCCGGCTGTGGGCCCCGACCCGGCTATGATGCACATCTTCCATCAACTCCGCATCCGGGTCGAGCGCCAGGGCCCGGGTCAGCGAGGTCCGGAGCAGTTTCATCCGCAGTTCCCGCGCGGCGGGGAGCTTCTCTATGCCGTCGGAGACATCGAAGATGATGTGCCAAAGGGCGTTGGCCGTGGTCCGCTGTTCGAGTTGCACCGCCTTTAGGGCATCGTCCTTGGCGGCACTCTCGCGACTGACTTGGATGAGGGCCCGGGAGAGGACGACGATGGAGGTAGTCACCACGAGGGCCAGGGCCAAGAGCAGCCCGGCGATGGCGGGGTGGCGCTGCGACCAGCGGACGGCGCGTTCGACTGACCCCACGGGCCGGGCATGGATCGGTTCATTCTTCAAAAAGCGGTCGAGGTCGTCGGCCATGGCCGCCGCGGTGGCATAGCGGCGACTGGGTTGCTTCTCCAGAGCCTTGAGGCAAATGGTCTCCAGGTCAGCCGGCACCTTCGGGGTCAGCCGCCGGGGTGGGGGCGGGTCGGTGCGGAGCACGAGTTCGACGGTTTCGTAGGCGGTGGCCCCGAGGAAGGGCGGCCGACCCGTGAGCAGGTGATAGAGAATGGCCCCGAGAGCCCAGATGTCGCAAGCGGGGCCGATCTCCTTGACCCTGCCGGCCGCCTGTTCGGGGGCCATGTAAGCCGGCGTGCCCAGGACCGAGCCGGTCTTGGTCAGTTCACTATCGAGGCTGCGGGCCAGGCCGAAGTCGGCGATCTTGGGCGTCGTCGGATCCTGGAGCAGGACGTTGGCGGGCTTGAGGGCGCGGTGGATGATGCCGCGCCGATGGCAAGCGTCGACGGCCCGGGCAATCGTGGCGACCAGGGCGGCCGCGGACTGGGGCGGCTGCGGCTGGTTCTTGACCGCATGGTGCAGGCTGCCCCCCGGGACGTACTCGAGGGTGAAGTAGGGGCGGCCGTCCACTTCGCCAATCTCGTGAATCTGAACGATGTTGGGATGCTGCAGCTTGGCGACGGCCTCCGCCTCCAGCCGGAAACGCTGCAGCTCCGCATCACCGACGGCGGCGTCCGGCAGGATCATCTTGAGGGCGACGGTCCGGCCGAGGGCGGTCTGACGTGCCTTGTAGACGACACCCATGCCGCCCCGGCCGAGGATGCTTTCGATCTCATGGCCCGGCACGGAGGGATGGCCCGACAGTCTCGGCCAGGCAGGACCTTCGGCCAACGTGGTGGGCCCGGTGCCCCCCGCCGCCGTGGGTACGGGCGGGGCGCCAGCCGTGGAGCGGGCCCCCGGGTTCGGCGTGGAATGTGCCTCGGTCGGCGGAAGTGTCGACAAGGGAGCATATCTCCTGACCCAGTGTCTCTGGAGGCTACCCGCCCCGGAGCGACAGAGCAAGCGCCATCCGCCCCAGCGCCGCCGCTTGGCTGAAGGGGGGCGTTCCGTAGGATGGGAAGGTCGGCACCGATGGATCGGGCCGACGGTCGCTGGTGAACCTCGCGGTGGTGCCTTGGATGAGCGACGCTCCGTGGACCTTTGGCCGACTGCTGGAATGGACGACCGGCTACCTTCAGGGAAAGGGGGCGGAGTTTCCGCGTCTGGATGCCGAGGTGCTGCTCGCCCATGCCGCCAACTGTGCCCGGATTCAACTCTATACCCGCTTCAATGACGAAGCTCCCGAGGCGATTCGCAACAGCTACAAGCAACTGGTCCGGCAGCGCGTGGATGGCTGCCCGGTCGCCTACCTCGTGGGCCGCAAGGAGTTCTTCTCCCTCGAATTCGCGGTGGACGGCCATGTCCTCATCCCACGGCCCGATACAGAAGTGCTCGTGATGGAAGTGCTGCGGCTGGCCAAGCCGCAGGCAGCGCCCCGGCTGGTGGACGTGGGAACGGGGTCGGGCGCCATTGCCGTGGCCTGCCTGAAGAACCATCCCGGGATGACGGCCATCGCGGTGGATCGGAGCAAGGAG
>CALLZJ010000004.1 GCA_937858435.1 uncultured bacterium | reverse complement strand
GCGGCTTCATGGGCAACGGGCAGGTCGGCCGTGCCCGCTGTCACGACTAGCACCCGCCCCCCTGGGGCCGGCGCGCTGGACGGCGTGGGCCAGAAGAACGTCCGACCCACGCGATCTTGTTCGGCTTCGGGAAACGCCGTGGCCAGTAGGCGCGCTTGCTCGTCGTCGACCCGAGTCGCCAGGCAGGTCTGGCCGGCGCTGCGCAGGCGCTCGACAATCTGGACCAGGGCCTGTGGAGTCTTGCCCGGAGCGTAAATCACCTCGGGGAAGCCACACCGATCCTGCCGGGCCAGATCCAGTTTGGCGAAGCCCAGGTCCGCGATGCCGCTCAAACCCCGACCTCCGGGCTCGGTACCGATAGAACCACGTTCGCCCGTCTCGTGTTCTGAGACCAGGCGAACCGGCGAAAAGGCAGCGGTCGGTTGCTACTTGAACAAGGTCTGCCCGGTTGGCGGGTTGCGACCGAGCCAGGCCCGCAGGGACAAGGCACTTGTTGGGTTCTTGCCGGCATCCAGCAGTTCGTAGACCGGCGCCGCCTGGGCAGCCACCTGGCGGACGTAGGCCCCGGCCGGAGTGTTGTCGGTGGCAGCGATCAGCCGATCCATGCCGGCCTTGAACTGCAAGGCGAAGAAGCCCCAGCGCTCCCGATTGCGTTCGCGGTCATTGACCGACTCATTGCCGACGCTAGCGATAAATCGTCCGACCTGGGCGGCCACGAAATCGGGCTGGTAGTTGGTACTGAGCCGCGGATTGAGCCGGCACAGAGCGGCAGCGGCATCGACACGCTCCATCCAAGTCGCCGGCGGCTTGATCCGCGACCCTTCGTTGTTCATGATGTCGAGCAGTAGTTCCGCCACGGGGCCCGTCCGAGCGCCCTGAGCCTCCGCCACCACCGGCCGCTGGGCACTGCCCAGGCCCCGCACCGCGAACCGGCGGATGAAGCCAATGGCCCGTTGCTCGGCAGGGTCCATGGGCTGGTCGACCTTGGTCAGACCTTCGGTCCAGTCGTAAAGGACCGTCAGCGCTCTGCGGAAGCGTTCGCCGCCCTGGTCATTGGGGAAGGCCCCAGCCGCAGCGTACTGTTCAAATAGGTCACCGAGCCCCTGTGAGGCCCAGTGGCGCACGGCATTATGCTCGTCGCGGCGGGTGATGATCTCAATGAAGGGCTCGGCGGTCTCGGCACGCCCCATTTCCGCGAGGCGAACGAGGATACGCGCGGCGTTGATCCGGCAGATCGGCTCCTTGTGCTGGAGAACGTCACGGCAGGCCTGCACGACAATGGGTGCCACCACCTGGACATAGGCTTGCTGCCGCTCAAAGCGGATTAGCCCTTCGGGGTCGCCGGGCCGGTCGCGAGTCGGGAACAACTTGCTCGGGCCATGAGTGACTTGCAGTCCGGCGGCGCGGGCTGGACCCAGCAGGTCTTCCATGATCTCACTTGAAGACGACTCACGAGCCTCCAGCACATTCACCCAGGTTAGGCGATAGATCAACCACTGAACCACCTTGGTCAGCGTCGCCTGGGCTTCTTGTGTCTCCAAGCGCTTGAGGTATTCGTCAGCCCGCATTGTCTCGGTCGCGGCCGGGTCTGGAAACATACCGGTGCGCATCAGGTCGAAGTCGCGCATCTCCTTCGAGGTGGGCGGATCGATTTTGAGTTCTTCGTTGCGGAAGCCGCCGTCCTGGGCGCTCGCCGCCATGGACAAGAGCAGAAGTCCCAGAGCCACGAACCACAAGCGCTGCATGATGGGGTCTTTCCTTTCGCCGGCGGAGCGATTTCATTCTTTTTCACAGTAACAGGACGGGCGCGCGGGGTCAAGAAACCGGCGTACCGCCATCCTGGCTTTAGTCCGGCCGTGGAGCCGCCTCGGGGTCAGGACCGCAACGACCGGTAAACCCGGTGGCCAGCGGCGGTGTCATGGGGCCTCGTCCGCCGCTTCTTCGGTCCAATGCAGTCCAGGCGTTCCCCCAGGGCGACCCCACAAAATGGCCGCCTGGCCGAACTGCCGAGCCCAGCCTAATGCCAGGTCCAGCTCCACACCCGGCACCAGGTAGCTCGCCTCACGCCAGTCACCGAGCACGCCCTCACCCGGTATGACGAGGTAACCCGCCGCTCGGATGGTCGCGCGGAGTTGATCCATCCGGGTAGCGTTCTCAGTTTCGGACAGTCGCCGGGACCCTGGATTGCAGGCCGTGATGAAGGCGTAGCATGAATGAAACTCCGTCCGAAGCCACTCGTCCAGCAGTGGGTGGAGATCATCCACGTGAAGGATTAGCAACCGCTCCGGCAAGGAGATATGGTAGTTAGTCTGGCGATACAGGGGTTCAAGCTCGGATCGGGCAGGCACGGCGCGGAGCCCTAGTCGGCGGGGTAAGGCAGCTCGCCACCGTTGATCCAACTGATGGCATTGAGGGCCGCCTTTTGCTCGGCTTCCTTCTTCGTGCGGCCCCAGGCTCCGGGGAAGGTGAGCCGGCCCACGGCGGCGGCGACCTTGAAACACTTGCTGTGTTCGGGCCCTTTTTCATCCATCAGGAAGTAGTTCGGCGTTGAGCCGTACTCGCGCTGGGCCAGTTCCTGGAGGACGGATTTGTGGTTGCCGGCATGGGTGTCCTCGGCCACGCGATCGATCTCTTCGCCCAGGTGCCCCAGGACCCAGGTTCGGGCCGCCTCCAGCCCGCCATCGAGGTAGACCGCGCAGACGAGCGACTCGTAAAGGTCGGCAAGCATGTTGGCGGGGACGACACTCAGCCCCTTCCCCATGATGAGAAAGCTCCCTAGCCCCAACTGGCGGCTGATGGCGGCACAGGTGCGGCGGCTGACGACCGCGGACTTGATCCGCGTCATGTCCCCTTCGAGAAAATCCGGGAAACGCTCGTAGACGCGCTCGCAGACCAACAGGCCAAGGACCGCGTCGCCGAGAAACTCCATCCGCTCGTTGGAGGCGAGTCGGCTGTCCGCGCTCGAGGCATGGGTCAAGGCTGCTTGGAGCAAGCGCGGATTGTGAAACGAGTAGCCGATGGCTTCTTGGCAGAGGGCGAGTTTGTCGTTCTGGACTGGATTGGCGTCGAGGACGTCGCGCATAAACCGCCCCAAGACGGGCGAAGGCAAAAACTTCAAACTCTGATGAAAACCTAGCATCGAAGCCCTTCGTTGTCAATGGAGGGTCAATAGTCCCCGGACCAGGGGGGTGTATCCAGATTTCCGTTGGTCCGACTGCATTCCCTAAGGACATGAGAAGTCACTGCCAGGCTTCGCCAGGGGGGTTCTACGGTGTCTCCAAGGCCTGTCGACGGGCGTTCCAGGGCTCGCCAGTGTGTCTCCAGGGCCAGCCAGCAGGGGTTCCACGGCTTACAAATGAGGGTTCCAGGGATCGCCACGGGGTCGCCACGCATCTGGGCGCTGCCGCCAGAGCTTTCCAGAGGGTCGCCACGAGGGGGTTTGACGCTCTTGGACGCAGGCGACTCGTTGATTTCACGGGGTTTCTGGGCCTTGCCACGCCTCCCGGCGCCCGTATCGGGCTTGGCGTCGCGGTCCGCCTCCACCCCAGCCGCCCTCTTGAGGTCCCAGGCAGCCTCCGTAGTCTATCATAATGTACGGACGTATACAACCCGGTTGTGGCCGCTGCCGGAGGCTCGTTCTGCGGACCTGTCCGGTTGATGTGACGCTGGCCTGCGCCGCACAGGCCGGATGATCCCCCAGGCCGTCAGGGGCCTTGGCCGTCTCCCCGAGTCGCCCCGTTGCGACGGACCGGCCGCCTGGGTAAGATGAAGGCCAAGGGTGGCCCCCCCCCTCCTGCCCCGATCATCCCACCTTGGCATTCGAGACGGCCCATGCGACGTTGGCTTGCTTCCTTCTTGGGCCTGGGGTTCGCGTTGGCCGCTTTTGCCGACGACGATCCGGCACAGCCCAAGCCACCCCTGCCCCCGCCCGCCGCCGACACCATCGAGTATGCCCGCGACATCAAGCCCATCTTCGACCAGCATTGCATCCAGTGCCACGGTCCCAACAAGCAACGGTCGGGCTTGCGACTGGATGCGGGCGCGGAAGTGCTCAAGGGGGGCAACGAAGGGCCCATTCTCACCGCGGGCAAGAGTGCCGAGAGCGCGTTGATCCATCTCGTGGCCGGGTGGGAGCCCGACCGACGGATGCCGCCCGATGGCGAACCGCTCAATCCCACGCAGATCGCCAAGCTGCGGGCCTGGATCGACCAGGGTGCCAAGATCGACGCCGCCGACGCCCCCGCCGTCACGGCCCGGCCGCCAAGCTCCGACCACTGGTCGTTCCAGCCCATCAGCACGCCGCCCGTGCCCGAGGTCAAGGCTGCGAAGTGGGCGCGGACGCCGATCGATCGCTTCATTCTGGCCCGGCTCGAACAGGAAGGCGTGGCTCCCTCCTCCGAGGCCGACCCCATTACCCTCATGCGGCGGCTCTACCTCGACCTCCTGGGCCTGCCTCCCCGCCCCGAGGAGATTGAGGACTTCCTCAACGACCGCGGCGAAGGAGCCTATGAACGGCTGGTCGATCGGCTGCTCGCCTCACCCCATTACGGCGAACGCTGGGGCCGACACTGGCTCGACCTGGCCCGCTATGCCGACAGCGACGGCTACGAAAAAGACCTGGGCCGCCCCTGGGCCTGGCGTTACCGCCACTGGGTGATCGACGCCTTCAACCGCGATCTGCCCTTCGATCAGTTCACCCTGGAGCAATTGGCGGGCGACTTGCTGCCCAGCCCGACCCCGGAGCAACTGGCCGCGACCGGCTTCCATCGCAACACACTGACCAACCTGGAGGGCGGGACCGATGCCGAGGAGTTCCGCGTGGCCGCCGTTTACGACCGGGTCCACACGACGGCGACGGTCTTCCTGGGACTGACGATGCAGTGCGCCCAGTGCCACGATCACAAGTACGATCCGCTCTCGCAGCGGGAGTTCTACCAGATGTTCGCCTTCTTCAACAGCGACGAAGAAGCGAACCTGGACGCCCCCCTGCCCGGGGAGCGGGCGGCGCACGCCTTTCGCACTCACGTCTTCGAGCAGTTCCGGCCCTGGTGGACCGTGCAAGTTGAAGCGTATCGGTCCGAACACATCGCCAAGTCCCAAGAGCAGTGGGAAGCGAACCTCAAGGTTCCCGAGTTGCGCAAGCTGCCCGAGCCGCTGCGGGCGCTTCTGCTCTTGGAGCCTGGCCAACGCACACCGGAGCAGCAGAAGCAGTTGGCGGAGCATCATGCCAAGGTCGATCCGCTCCTCAAGAAGCACCAGGGGGCGCTCGCCAAGTTTGACGCGGGCCGGCCCCAAATGACCCAAGCGCAAACCTTGCGTCTGGGGAAGCCGCGGCCGACGCAGATCCACATCCGTGGCGACTTCCTTCGCAAGGGTGTGGCGGTCACGGCCCATACGCCCGGGGTCTTGTCGCCCCTCCCGGACGGCAGCGGCGGCGCCACGGGTGCCTCGGCCGGGCCCCCCGCCGCCATCTA
>CALLZJ010000003.1 GCA_937858435.1 uncultured bacterium | reverse complement strand
CAGTTCCCGGCGCGACGGACCAGGGCAGGGACTTGGGACATGGTGGCGCGGCGATGGGCGGCGGGCGAACATGGCCTACTCCCGGACAATGGCGATGTGGACGGGGGTGTCGGAGGTGAGGTCGACGTTACCGACTCGGGCCGTGGCGCGCACGACGAACGGAACGGCCGCCGCTGCGGGCGTGAAGGGCGGAGTCTTCAGCACCAGCGTGCCCAGGTCCTCCGCATCGGCCACCCGGCGTGGGGCGGCACTGACGGTGGTATTGCCGGCCGGTGGTACCAGTTGCACGTCGACCGGCCCCCGGAAACCATGCAGCCGTCGAACCGCGACCAGCACCTCCGTCGTCGCACCGGCCTTGAGCGTAACGGCCGGCGTGTTGACTGAAAGCTCGGCGACCTTGTTGAACACAGTCAGCCGGATCGGCACCCCGACTTCCTGCACCGTCACGGGCGGCTTCTGCGGTGCTTGCGGGTTCTTGTTAAACGGCACCCCCGCACTGGCAATCAGATTGAGCGTGTACTCACCGGGCGGCACGTTCGCCGGAATCTGGATCGTCACCTCCACGCTGGTCACGTTCGGCTGCACGACCACCGGCTGGTTGTTGCGATTGAAGACCGCATTGGGCGGCAGGCTCAAGGCCGAGATGGCAATCGGCACATTGGCCTCGGGCCAGCGCCGCTGGATGCTGACCTTGAGCGGGATCGTGCCCCCCACGGGAACGCCAACCTCGCTCAATCCCAGGTCCATCGTGAAGGGCGGAGGCGGCCCCACCGCCAGGGCGAGCTGCTGGCAGACCCGACTCCAGGCAACGGCCCCGTTCACTTCCCCCGGGTTGGGCCACACCAGCGCACCGGCCCGCACCGCCCGCTCCACCGTTCGGCCACCGATCTGAGCCGAGGCGATGAGCCGAAACGTCCCGACCCAAGGCGGCGCCCCTTCCGAAGCCGTCAGCGTGAAGAAGCCAGCCGGCACGCCCGCCGGGATCACCTGCGGCTGGGCCGTCAGGCCCGGCGGCAGCCCCTCGGCCCGGAGCGTCACTGGCCCATTGAAGCCGTCTGCGCGGTGCACGTAGATTTCCGCCGCGCGGTTGCTCCCCGCCGGCACGTGGATCGCTCCCGGACTCTGAATGTTGCGATCGAGCACCAGCACGCGAAAGTCAGGCTCATCGCGCCGTAAAGCCAAGCGGTAGACATGGCGTGGGCCAAAGTCATGCTCGCCGCCCCGATGGCCCACCATGACCAGGTACTTGCCGTCGGCCGGCAGCACGATCCGTCCCTTGGGGTCTTCGGTGCGTGCGAAAAAGCGGAGCGGCGCGAAGGCCTCGGGATGATCGTCGACCTCGGCCAACACCTGCTGGTTGTCCGCCCGCCGCACCTCGAACCAGAGGTCGAGCGGATTGAGGACCCGGTCGCCATACCCTTCGATCCAGACCGCCTCATTGGCCTTCCCTTCGAAGACGAACCAGTGGCCATGGCGAGGTTCGAGGAAGCGGCCCGCCAGTTCGCAGGGCAACTCGACGGGCTGAGCCCGCTCCGGCGCGGTATTGGTACCGGCCGAGAGCACCACGGGATGTGGACTGCTCATGAGCAAGATCGGATTGGACGTGCTGGCCGGCGACCGGAGCCGGTGCTCAAAGGCGTCGAGGCGGACCTGATTGGCCGTCCGGGCGTCGCGATGGAGCAGGCCCGCGTGCAGTCGAGGATCGTCGGGGGGAGCGAGCGGCACGGTCACCTTCTCCAGGGGCACGCCGTCGAGCAAGGTCGCCGGGTCGGGCACGCCGCCGGGCAGATTGCGGCCCCAGAAGGTAACCGGGGTGATGCGTCCCTCGGTCAGCACGTTTGGAAAGGCCGCTTCAATCCAGGGCCCGGTCGTCAGGGTCAGGCGATAGAAGTGGTGGGCATCGCCGAACAGATGGGCCCGCTGGCAGAGTCGCACCAAGTACTCGCCGTCGGCGGGCAGCACCAACCCCACGCAGGCATCCATGTCCCGATAACGCCAGCTTGCCCCCAGCTTCTCGCCAGCCGCCGCCAATACCTGCAGCTCCGGATCGAGCCGGCTGTCAATGCTCCCGGCCGCACAGTGGATCACGACTTGCTGTCCCTTGGTCCCCTTGAACCTCCAGTAGTCCACGTCCACGCGGTTGGCGATGACGCCATTCACCACGGAGTTCAGTTCGACGGGCTGGGCCTGGGGCGCGTCGTTGTTCGGCTCGACCTCCAGCAGTTCAGGCAGATCGCCCACGACGAAGACGCGGGGATTGCTGATGCCATACTGCCCAATGGCCCGCACCTCATAGAGTCCGACCGGCGTGTTGGCCGCGATCTGCACGTCGAAATGATTGGGCAAGAGGCAGCCAGGCCTGGACGGGTCCGGCACTGGGATGGCCACCAACCCCGGGTGGTCGAACTGCAGAAGGAGCGCCTCTTCCAGGTCGGCCCCCGTCGTCATCACTCGGACCGTCGTCCCCACTTGACCACCGAGCGGCGTGATCGTGAAGAGCCGGGGAAAGGGCAGGCTTGGCGGCTGGGCTCGGGCGGACGATGCCAGGAGAATGACGAAACCGGCCAGCAGCGCAAGCGATCGCAAGATCATGGAGGCATCTCCGGATGCCAGGGAGGAGGGACGGACGGCGGGCAGGACAGCAGGCGGGACGGCCCCAGCAACCATGCCTGGACCGCTAGTAGGATTGTACAGCCGCGATCAGCTCGTCGCAAGGCACACACTGACCGCGATGCCGCGCTCGGAACATCAGCCCGCTGCGTGAGCAACGGTCCGATCCGAGTGAAGCAGCCTAGGTCGGTAGGGCGTCGGTTTGAACCAGGGCCCAGGGACCAAGCAACATGAGGGGAAGCCAGCCGGCGAGTACAGGGTCGAGGTAGTCGGCCCGGGCCAGACTACCGCAGAGGAGGTCCAGGAGCGTCGTGCCGCCGAAGATGGCCATCACACCGCCCACCTTGAGCAACAAGTGTCGGTCGGTATGACCCACGATCAGCGGCAGACTGAGCAAGATGAGCGTTAGCTCCAGGAAGGGCGTCGTGAAGCGGCGATGAACCAGGGCAATGATGTCCGTGCGGCGTGGACAGTTCTCTTCCTCGTCGAGCAATTGGACGAGTCGGGCCGTGGACTGGTAGGCATGCCAGTTCGGCCGCCGCGTGAGCCGATCGTAAGACAGCTCCGTCGTCAGGAAGTACTCCCCCTCCGCCAGGACGTGCAAGGCCGGGTGCAAGCGCGGCAGCTCCGCAGGCGTGCAGCCCATGAGCCACCAGCCCGAAGCGTCGCGCTCGTTGGCCGGGCGGTAGAACATCTCCTTGCACTGGATGATGATCAACTCGTTGTCCGGCGTGGCCGGCAGCGTCAGGCGGGCATGCTGGATCATCTTGCGGTCGGGGTAGGCGACGCGCCCCTCGACGTGGATGTCATGTTCATCGAAGCAGCCCTGCACGAGCAAGGGACGCCGGCCGAGCGGGTCTTCGGCCTCACGCAACAGAAACGGCGCGCAAGCGGGGATGACCCACTCCCGACCCGCCGCCCCCAAGGCCACGATGAGGGCTAGGAGGATCCAGAGCGGTAGCAGCAGCCGGCGCAGCGAGACGCCGGCCGCAAAGAGCGGGAGGAACTCGTTCTGGCGTTGCAGCCAGCCGAGGGAGAAGGTCGCGCCGAGGAGAGCGATGAAGGCATTGACCCGGTCGAAGAACAGCGGGGCACGATACCAGTAGTAGTTGACCATGTTTTGAAAGAAAGTCGGCAGGCTGGCCCGGGCCGCGGCTCGTTCCGTCTTGGTCTCGACCAGGAGCGGGTCGGCATCCGGCGCCGTCGTCCGGGCTGCCTGGGTTTGGCGGCGATGGGGATCGACGGCAAACTCGTCCATCTTCGTGAAGACGTCGAGCACGAGGTAGATGAGAAACAGGCTGACGAAGCACGCCAGATAGGCGACCAGGAACTGCCGCAAGAGATAGCGGTGCATGAGGGTCATGGGTCGTACCTGCGTGCCGGGGTCGAGCCCGGGTTTCTTGGAATCAAGGAGCGTGGCCCGTGGCGACTGCTGGCCCCGCTGCCGGCCTTAGTGCCGAGCCACGTAGCGGAGCAGCACGAGCCCCACCGTTCCCAGCACGAGGTTGCCCAGCCACACACCCACTTCCGGGTCCAGCCGGCCGTCCTTGCCCAGGTGAATGGCCAACATCATGAGCGGATAGTTGATCACAACGATGGGCAGGAAGCAGGTCACGAAGTTGCTCAGATAGTCCCGCCGCTGAAACCAGATAGCCACCGGACAGCCGATGAGAACAAAGCAGAGACAGCCCGCCGCCAGCGCGGGCCGCATCGCCAGTTCGACGTTGAGTTCGCCTAGCTCCCGCTTCAGCATGTCGATCCGAAAACGCCAGTGGACCTCGGGCGGCACGGCGGTCTCGGCCAGTGCTTCGGGTGGCTGACGCCGCACCTCGTCCAGCATGTCGAGGGCTTCGCGGAGTTCTTGCCGCACGACCAGGCGGCGTTCGACGATCTCGTCATCGCTGCGTTCCCGGGCCCGTACTTGCCGATTCTCGCGATGGTTGGGCAGGGGGACGGGAATGCTCTCCCGCGCGAAGCTGTAGGTCATGCTGTCATCCTTGGTGATTGTGCCCTGGATCAGATGGGCGATGATTTCACCCCGGACCAGGTCGACTTCCAGCTCCGCCTCCAGGGCCTGCCCCACGATCTCGTCCCGCCCCTCCGCGTCGCGCTTCTTGAAGGTCGGCCCGATGAGCACCCGCCCTTGCACGTCCTTGACCCAGATCGCCAGCGGCACCTTGGGCTCGTTGAAACAGAGATCGCGCTTGAGCCGGGCGTAGATGAACCGTTCAAACTCCACGAAGACCGTTGTCCGCAGCCGGTGGTGCGTGTGCGGGATGTACTCGCGATAGAGGAGGTAGATGCCAATGCTCAGCAGCACGCCAAGCAAGAGAGCGGGGACGAGGACCAGCCGCAACGGGAGACCGGCCGACTTGATGGCCGTCAGCTCGTTGTCATGGGCCATGCGTCCATAGACGACGGACACGGCAAAGAGGACGGTGGCAGGGACAGTGAAAGGGAGCGTGCCGGGCAAGAGCATGGGGATGATGTCGAGCAGTTGCTCGGGCCCCAGCCCCTGCTGGGAGGCTTCCTGCACGACACCGGCCAAGACGAAGATGCCGGTAATGGCCACCAGGGCCAGCACGAACACGCGGATCAACTCGCCGAGGATGTAACGCTGCAGCAAACCCAACAAGGGCGTCTCCCCCACGCAGGGCCAAGCCGACTCCGAACACGAGCGTCATGGTGTATACCCGCATCCACTCCGGGGTCAAGGCGGGCTGGCGCCGCGGCGGGGGCTGGCAGCGCCGGGGCAAGACAGGGACCCTGGGGCGACGGTTGTTCGCCGGCGAATAGACACTGCCGAGCTTCAGATGGGCTCGTCGGCTGCTGCCGTTGGGTGATCATGACCCCGTCCGCCGTGACGAGGTGCGGGCTAAGAATCCATGAAATTCCGGCCGCGAGAGTTGAGAAGCGGCGAAGGGGCCGTTATCGTGTAGTTGGCGAACCTGTGACGTCCGGGCGACGTCCGAATGACAGCCTGCCCTAAGGAGGAGGTGGGCGGTTGCGCCAACAGAGGAGCAGCGATGAGAGATCCAGCCCTCGAAACCAATGTCCTCGCCCTGAACAAGCTCTTTCTGGCCATCCACGTGATGTCCGTGAAGCGGGCCTTTTGTCTCCTGGTGAAGGGTCTGGCCGAGGTCGTCTCCATCGAGGACGGCCAGTATGCCACCTACGACTTCGATAGCTGGCGCGAGTTGTCCGCCTTTCGGGCCGCGCACTTCCGGCAGCAGGAAGACGACTGGATTCGCACGGTGAGCGATGAGATTCAGGTCCCGCGGATCATTCGGCTATTGTCCTACGATCGGCTGCCCAAGCAGACGGTCAAATTCAACCGCCGGAACATCTTTGCCCGGGACAACAACCAGTGCCAGTACTGCGGCAAGCGGCTGCCCCTGACCGAGTTGACGCTCGATCATATCGTGCCGCGGTCGCAGGGTGGCCGGGCGACCTGGGAGAACATCGTTTGTGCCTGCCTGCCGTGCAACATTCGCAAGGGAGGCCGGACGCCGAAAGAGGCCCACATGGGCCTCATCCGCAAGCCCGAGAAGCCGAAGCGCAGCCCCATGCTGGCGCTCAAGCTGTCCAACCAGAAGTACCAGTCCTGGAAGACGTTCCTGGACAACGCTTACTGGTCGGTGGAACTGAAGTAGGAGACTTCGCGGCGTGTCGTCGCTCCGACGGCACGCCCATTCTTCGCGGGTTTGACCCTGGCCGGCCCTCCGGCAGCCATTACAATGAGGAATCTGAAGGGCGCTTAGCTCAGTTGGCTAGAGCACCAGCTCGACACGCTGGGGGTCATAGGTTCAAGTCCTATAGCGCCCACTTCCGCTTGAATACGACTCGATTCCGCCAGGCCCCGGATGCACCATCGGCTCCGGGGCTTGGTCGTTGCCTTCGTCTGGGGCGGGCTCCGTCCTGACGGTGCGTCAGCGAAAGTCCCGCGACCGTGTGGCCAGGCCGCGGAGGGCCTGCGAGAGATCGTCCAGCCGGTCGGGCATGACGTGGATCACCTGCCCCGCGCGTTCGAGTCGGCCGGCAACGAAGAGGGCACAGGCCCCTTGCACCTGCCGCCGCCACCGCTCCCACACGTGCCGCCAGACGACCAGGTTCACCAGACCGGTCTCATCCTCCAGCGTGACGAAGACGGTCCCCTTGGCCGTGGGCGGGCGCTGCCGGACCAGCACGAGCCCCGCGACCTGGACCGGTGCCAGGTGGGGCAGGCGCAACAGCTCCGCGGCCGTGACCGCTCCCAGTTGGGCCAGGTCGGGGCGAAGTAGCTCGAGCGGGTGGGCCTTGAGCGAGAGTCCCAAGGCGTCGTAGTCGGCATGCATGGCCTCGGTCAGCGCGAGTTCGGGGATCATGGCATCCTGCTCCGCTTCCTCCAGGTCGACGAAGAGCGGGGCCTGCTCATCGCTCACGGCCAGGGCGCGCCAGAGAGCCTGGCGGCGACTTAGCCCCAGCGAACCGAAGGCGTCGGCCGCCGCCAGTCGCAGCAGCGTCGCTTGCCGCACCCGCCCCCGCCGGGAGGTGTCGTGCAGCGATCGGAATGGCGTCTCGGCCCGACCGGTACTGAGCGACCGGGCTTGGCTCTCCGCCAGCCCATGGATCAGCCGCAGCCCCAGGCGGATGGCCGGTGCGGCGTCGTCCGCCTCCAGCGTGGTATCCCAGTCGCTGAGATTGACATCGGGCGGCCGCACGGCGATGCCGTGCGCCACGGCATCGCGCACGAGTTGCGCCGGTGCGTAGAAACCCATCGGCTGACTGTTGAGCAAGGCAGCCGTGAAGCAGGCCGGATGATGCCGCTTGAGCCAGGCGGAGATGTAAGCCAGCCGGGCGAAGCTGGCGGCATGGGACTCCGGGAAGCCATACTGGCCAAAGCCGCTGAGTTGGGCGTAGAGCCGCTCGGCAAACTCCGGTGAATAGCCGCGGGCCAGCATGCCGTCCAGCAACTGCTTGCGGAACTTCTCGATGACGCCTTCCTTGCCCCAGGCCCCCATCGCCCGGCGGAACTGGTCCGCCTGGCCGGCACTGAAGCCCGCCGCCACGACGGCCAACCGCATCGCCTGCTCCTGGAAGAGCGGCACGCCCAGCGTCTTGCGCAGGACCTGTTCGACCTGGGGCGAGGGGAAGTCCACGGCCTCCTCGCCATTACGCCGGCGCAGATAGGGATGCACCATGCCGCCCTGGATTGGCCCGGGCCGGACGATGGCGACCTGGATCACCAGATCGTAGAAACAGCGCGGCCGCAGCCTTGGCAACATGCTCATCTGAGCCCGGCTCTCGACCTGGAAGGTGCCGATGGTGTCGGCCTCGCAGAGCATGTCGTAGACGGTGGGGTCCTCGGCCGGCACACTGGCGAGCGTCAACTCCAGGCCCGTCTGCTCCCGCACCAGCGCGAAGCACTTGCGGATGGCGGTGAGCATGCCCAGGGCCAGGCAGTCCACCTTGAGAATGCCCAGGGCGTCGATGTCGTTCTTGTCCCACTGCACAACGGTGCGCTGGGGCATGGCCGCCGCCTCGATGGGCACCAGGTCCGCGAGGGGCCCCCGGGTGATAACGAAGCCGCCCACGTGCTGGGACAGATGGCGGGGGAAGCCGACCAGTTCGGTGGCCAGCCGCAGCAGTCGCCGCGTGGCCGCCGCCTCGGGATCGAGCCCGCCTTCCACCACCGCGAGGCTCAGTTGTTCGATGCCGCCGTGCGGGCCGATCCGCTTGGCGATGCGATCGACGGCATCCAGCGACAGCCCCAGGGCCTTGCCCACGTCGCGCACCGCCAGCCGGGCCCGATAGCAAACAACCTCCGCCACCAGGGCCGCCCGCTCCCGGCCATACTTCCGCCAGATGTACTGGAAGATCTCCTCACGGCGGGAATGCTCGAAATCCACGTCGATGTCCGGCGCCTCGTCCCGCTCCCGGCTCACGAACCGCTCGAAGAGCACGTCGATCTCATCCGGGTTCACCGAGGTGATGCCCAGGCAGTAGCAGACCACGGAGTTGGCCGCCGACCCCCGCCCCTGGCACAGGATGCCCAGCCGCTCCGCTTCCTGGACCAGGTCCCAGACGGTCAGGAAGTAGGCTTCATAGCGCAGCTCGGCGATGAGTTGCAGTTCGCGCTCGAGCAGGCCGGCCACCTGACGGGGGATGCCTTGCGGATAGCGGCGGTGGGCCCCGGCCCAGGCCAGATGGGCCAGATGCTCGGCCGGCGCGACTCCGGGCGGCGACAACTCGACCGGGTACTCGTAACGCAGTTCGTCCAGCGTGAAGGTGCAGCGGTCCGCCAGTTCAACGGTCCGGGCAACGGCGGTGGGGCAGAGGGCGAACAGCTCGGCCATGGTTGCCGCCGACTTCAGATGGCGTTGGCCGTTGGGAGGCCGATGAGCCCCCAACTCGGCGACAGTCGTGTGATGCCGCAGCGCGGTGAGCACGTCGTGCAGCGGCCGACGCCGGGGCACGTGGTAGAGCACGTCGTTGACCGCCAGGAGCGGCAGCCGCGCGGTCCGCGACCAGGCCAGCCGCTGCCGCAGGTCGGCCTCGTCACAGGGGCCAGCAAGCTGCGCCGTCGCCAGATAGCAGCGGTCGCCGAAGATCTCCCGATAGGCGTGCAAGGCTGGCAGAACCTCCGCGTCGAGGCCGTCGGGCGGGAGGACGGCCGCCAGCAGATGGGCGGAGAAGTCGGCGACGTCGGCCAGGGCGAGGTGGCAGGCTCCCTTGGGAGCGGCCCGGCGACCCCGGGTGATGAGCTGGGTCAGATTCTGGTAAGCAGCCCGATCCGGCGCATAGAGCAGCACGGGCGGACCGTCGGCCGGGGTGCTCTCCGCGCCGACGATCAGCTTGAGCCCGACTTCCTTGGCTGCCACGTGGGCCCGAACGATGCCGGCCAGCGAGTTCAGATCGGTCACGGCCAGCGCCGCCAGTCCCAGAGCCGCGGCCTGGGTCACCAGTTCGTCCGGGTGGGAGGCCCCTTCCAGGAAGGAGAAGTTGCTCTTGCAGCGCAGCTCGGCATAGCCGAGAGCGCGAGGC
>CALLZJ010000002.1 GCA_937858435.1 uncultured bacterium | reverse complement strand
TCGCGCAGGTTCTCCTCGGTCGGTTCGGGTGGGTGAGAGAATTCACCGTCCGGCGTGTCGCCGAGCAGGTCGACCTCGCAGCCGAGCGTGTGGAGCAAGCGCTCGGCCAGGTAGCCGCCGGCACCATGGTTGGCATCGACCAGGACGCGAAACCGGCGTTGACGGAGGGGGCCCCGGTCCACGTGCCGCAGAATGGCATCCTGGTGGACGTCGGCATAGTCGAGGTAATGGACTTCGGACTCGTCGAGCAGCAGGTCGTGGCGGAGCCGCTGGCCGACGTGGGCATGGTCGGCGCGTGCGCGTCGGCCGCCGTGGAGGACGTCGAGCAGGACGGCTCCCGCCTCGGGGCCGAGCACGCTGCCGTCGTCGCCGAAGAACTTGAGCCCGTTGTAAGGGCTGGGATTGTGGCTCGCGGAGACCTGGACGCCGCCCCCGGTCCGCAGATGCTGAATGATCACGCCGACGGAAGGGGTCGGGCAGATGCCCAGATCATGGACGTCGCAGCCGGAACTGGCGAGCCCGGCGGCCACCAGGTCGCCGAACATCTCGCCGCTGGGTCGGCTGTCGCGGCCCATGACGACAGGCTGGCCTTCCAGTTGGGTGCCTAGCGCCTGGGCAAAGGCCAGGACCACCTCCGGAGTCAGATTTTCCCCGACAATGCCACGAACGCCCGAGACGCTGACGAGCAAACCGGCGGGCAACTGGACTGGCATGCAGAACTCCCGATCCCTTGGAGAAGCGCCACGTTCGGGAGCGCGGCGCGGGTGGCCGGCAAACCGGCCTTGTCCCGGCGGACAAACCGGGGTATACGAGACAGTCCTTGTTTAGAGCCATTTTCGTGCTGCGGGATGCAGCGGAATCGCGGAAAGGAGTCGCGCCATGGCCCCCATCTCTCGTCGTGGTAGTGGTTTGGCGTTGGCGGCACTGGTCCTGGTGGGCCTTGGCCTGCCGGGCTGGGTGGCGGGTTGGCAAGCCCCGCCCACGCCCGCTCCGACCACCGCCCCGAGCCCGAACTGGTCCGAGACCGTGGCCACCGTCAATGGCCAGCCGATCACCCGGGGCGAACTCGCCGAGGACCTCATTTATCGCAAGGGCCGGGCCCAGCTTGACCTGCTCATCAATCGCCGCATCATCGAGCAGGCCTGCCGGCAAGCGAACATCGCCGTCACCGAGAAAGAAGTCGAGGACGAGTTGCGGTCGCTCATCAACAGCAGCGGCTGCACGACGGCAGCCGAGTTTGAACGCCGGGTGGTCCGGCCCATGATGCTCATGACGCTGATCGAGTACAAGGAAGACATCATCCGCCAGGGGCTCTTGACCCGGAAGCTCGCGGGCAGCCGAATCCAGGTCGAAGAAGCGGACCTGCGTCAGGCCTTCGACAGCCAGTTCGGGGAAAAGGTCGTCTGCCGGATCATCATCGAGAACAACGCCCGCAACGCCAACGAGATGCACTCGAAGATCGGTGGCGATCGCCTCCGCTTCATGCAGGTGGCCCGGCAGCAAAGCGATCCGCGTCTGGCCGCCAGCGCCGGTCAGATCGATCCGATTTCGCGTTATGTGGCCTTCGACATCGTCGAGCGGCGTGCCTTCGAGCTCAAGGACGGCGAGGTGAGCGAGGTGCTCCAGGCCCCCGAGGGCGGCTACGTGATCTTGCTGCGAGAGGGGAGCATCCCGGCTCGTACCGACGTCAGCTTCGAGAGTGAGCGCGAGGTCCTGCGGCGAGTGGTGATCGAACGGAAGGCCAAGCAGGAAGTGCCGAAGCTCATGAAGGAGCTGCGCCAGCAGGCTCAGGTGCAGGATTACCTGAACAACAAGTTTGACCTGAAGACGGCCCTGGAGCGGTTCGAGGCCCGATAGCCGTCCGCGTCTTCACTGAACATCGACCGCGCCGCCGGGCTCACTCGGCGGCGTTTCTGTTTACAGGGCTTAGAGGTTGGCTCGGCCGAGGATGGTGTAGTACGGCCCTTCCCGGCTCAACTGGCTGGCCATCACGTGCATCTCGGTCACCGGACATTCGCCGGCGTTCCAGTCCCGGTGGGCGGCCAGCGTCTCGGCCAGGCGGGCGATCGGGCCGTCCTTCTTCGTCCGGCCAAGGGTGACATGGGCGGTGAAGCGGCGGTCCTCGCGCCGATAACCGAGCGGTTCCAGGGCCGCCTCCAACGCCTCATGCAGGGCCGCTAGCTCTGTCGCTCCGGTCTCCACGCCGACCCAAAGCACTCGGGGCCGCCGTTCATGCGGAAAGCAGCCCAGGCCGCGGAGCCCCAGTGTGAATGCCCCCACGTCAGCCGCGTCGGCTGCCGCCTGAGCCTGCCGGCAAACGTCGGGCAACTCACGATCATCCACCTCGCCCAGGAAGACCAACGTGATGTGCAGGTTGTCTGAGTCCGTCCACTTGATGTCTGGCAGCGACCGGGACAGTTCAATTCGCAGCCGGTCCAGCTTATGCCGCTGGGCATCGCTGAGCGGGACAGCCACGAAGGTGCGGGTACGACTCACCGGGTCTCCTCGATCGGTTCGGCCAACGCGGCGCCACGTAGTCAGGGGACCTCAGCGAACGACTGGCCCCTGACTAGCCAATGATCTGCCGGCGCCGCGTGAGATAGTCCCAGAGTACGAAGCGGTCCAGTTCTCGGCCGGCGACGAAGAAGACTCGTCCCTTCGTCGATTCGGCCAGCCGCCGGGCGAAATGGACATCTTCTTCGGACTGGTTCCAGTTGCTCAAGAGGAAGATGTTGATGACGATCCCCTCCCGGGCACAGAGGTGGGCCTCGCGGAGGGTGGCTTCTTCGGTTCGGCGGTCCGGGGGATAGAGCATGTAAAGCTCTTTGCCGTCGAAGTGGGCCGTGGGCAGGCCGTCCGTGATGAGGATCATCTGCCGGTTGGGCGTGTCCTGGGCGGCAAGGCATTGCCGGCCGAGACGCAGAGCATGCTGAATGTTCGTGAAGTGAGGTGGGATGTCGTACTCGCTGATTTCGGGGTTTGAAAGGTCGGCCCGCAGCCGGACCACAGGGCTGAAAATGGTCACGGGCTTGGGCATGAGCTTGATCAGTTCCGAAGCGGCCCGGGGCTTGGCGAACGTGAACATCTCGATGAACTGGAGGTAGTCGCCTGGGAAGTCCTTGCGGATCAGGCCGTCCAGGGCCAGCCCCATGCGTTTGACGTTGACGTAAAGCCCGCCGTACCGCATCGAGCCGCTCATGTCGAGCAGCACGGCGGTAGCGCATTTGGGGTTGTTCCGTGTTTGATGGATGACGATGTCTTCGGGTCTGAGGCGAAGGCGGCCCGGCTTTCCCTGGTCGGCATACTCGGACTCGTGGAGCATGGCATTGATGAGTGACGAGGGAATGTCCATGTGGGCGACGCTATCGCCGAACTCGTAGGGGCGCGTCTTGGTCATTTCGACCGCCCCGTCGCCCAGGATGGGGCCCACGTGCCGACCGGAACGGGCCGCCTGGAGTTCACTAAAGATCGTGGTCAGCACCCGCGACTGGAAGAGGCGCAGGGCCTTGGGGGTGATCTGATATCCCCGGGCCGAGCGTTCCAGTCCCTGCCGGTCCGCGGCTTCCCGCAGGTAGTCCTCGATCTGTTGCTGCAGGGCCCGGAGTTCATCCAGTTGGCCTGGTTCCAGGTACTGATTCAATTCCTCTAGGTCGATGAGGGCGACTTGGGCCGTCTTCTTCGCCTCCTCGATCTGCCTCAAGAGTTTGTCGATCAGTTCGAGTTCTTCCTTGACGGCGAGGGCTTCCGGAACGGTGAGGGGACTACGGCCGGTGAAGTCATACCGGGCCGCCAGCTCCTCCACCTGGTACTTGTCGGCCAGGCGGTCGATTATTTGCACGAGGCGACGGGCAAAGTCGGACCGGTCGTCGCCAGCCTGGTAATAGAGCAGTTCCAGTTCACGTAGTTGCTCGTCCCGGGCGGCCTGATTGAAGCGGCGGGCCAGCTTGCCGGGCGGCTGAGCTTGGCGAACCTGCTCCTGGTAGGCCTGGGCGGCCTGGTGCTGGACGCTGTCGGTCTCATAGGTCTGGAGAATCTTGCGCCGGCGTTCACGGAGCCGAGCGGCGATCGAATCGAGACTCGGACCCAGGCCCTTGATTTCGCTCGGATCAATGCGGACTGCCTGGGCCAGTTGCTCGGGCGTCAGTTCGTCCAGGTCGCCGTATTCGAGCAGGTGTTCGAAGGCCGGCGTGAGCAGGTCGGGCGGTTCGGCACGGGGCCCTGGTAGATGGACGGGATCGTATTTCTGGTAGACGTGAATCACGCCGCCGAGGTCGTTCGCGGAGGGCATGGCAGTCTCGTGGGTCAGGCCGACGGGGCGATGGATTGTACCTATTGTACCATCAGCGAAAAGCTGGCGGGGCGTAACCGCGGAAGGCGAAGATGGTGTCGCGGACGGATTCACGCTAGACCCCGCCCGCAGGTGGGTTAGAATCGCAAGTCGAGAGTAGCGCGCCGCCGGGTTGATGCACGACCCTGACCCAAGGCGAGCGCCGCGGAAAACACCGGAGGGAGTCGTCCATGGCCGAGATGATCCGTCAATTCACGGTCCAACTGGAGAACAAGCCGGATCGGCTTGCCCACGTCTGCAGCAACCTGGCCAAGGAGAAGCTGAATCTGACTGCCGTCACCGTCGCCAACCATCATGATCGTGGCGTGCTCCGCCTCGTGACCGACAACATGTCCAAGACCCGCAAGGTGCTGGCCACTCTCAACGTGCCCTTTCAGGAAGACGACGTGCTGCTGGTGCCCATGACGAACCGGCCCGGGGCCTTGGCTCACGTGTGTGAGCGCCTGGCCGAGGAGCGGATCAACATCGACTATGCCTACAGCAGCGCCACGGGCCAGAACGGGAAGTCGATCGGGATCTTCAAAACCTCGAACCCAATCCGGAGCCTGAAGCTGCTGGCGGCCCCGAGGCCCAAGCTGAACGGCTGGAGCCGTAAGGGTCGCAAGGCCAGGAGTGCCGAGGAGTAGCCGCCAGCCCTAGGGCAGCGCGGTGCGGGATCAGCCTGCGCCGCGCCTTGCCGCCCGTAGATCCAGTGAGGGCCGTGGTGAGATGAGCCCATGAAGATCGTCCTGATCCCTGGCGACGGCATTGGCCCCGAAGTGACGGCGGCCACGCAGCAGGTCATCGCCGCGGCTGGCGTCCGCATCGACTGGGTGCCAGCCGAGGCGGGACTGGGCTGCATGGACAAGCACGGCGAACCCTTGCCCGAGGAGACCCTCGACCTCATCCGCACCTATCGGGTCGCCCTCAAAGGCCCTTGCACGACGCCGGTCGGCAAGGGCTTCCGCTCCATCAACGTCCGGCTCCGGCAGGGGCTGGACCTGTTTGCAAGCGTCCGGCCCGTATGTAGCCTGCCCGGCGTCACCACCCCGTTCAGTGACGTCGACCTGATCGTCGTTCGTGAGAACACGGAAGGACTTTACTCCGGCAGGGAACACGTCGTCGTGCCCGGCGTGGTGGAGAGCCTGCGCGTCATCACCCGCGGGGCTTGTGAACGGATTGTCCGTTTTGCCTTCGAATTGGCCCGGCATGCCGGTCGGCGCCGAGTCACTTTCTGCCACAAGGCCGAGGTCATGCGGCTGAGCGACGGGCTGTTTCTGGCGGCCGCCCGTACCGTGGCGGACGATTTCCCGTTCATCGAGTTTGAAGAGCGGCGAATCGACAACGTCTGCCTCGAACTCGCGCTCCACCCCGAGAAGTTCGATGTCCTGGTGATGGAAAACCTCTTCGGCGACGTCATCAGCGACTTGTGTGCTGGATTGGTCGGAGGACTGGGCGTGGTGCCCGGCTCGAACATCGGCGCCCGATATGCTGTGTTCGAGGCGGTGCATGGCTCGGCGCCTGATATCGCAGGCAAGGGCTTGGCTAACCCGATCGCGTTGTTGCGGTCGGCGGCGCTGATGCTGGATCATGTGGGTCAGAGTCGGGCAGCTCAGCGCATCGAGCGGGCGGTCATGACGACGCTGGAGCGCGGCGAAGGACTGACCCGGGACCTGGGGGGCTCGGGCGACACACGCACCATCACCGAGCAGATCATCAAGAACCTGCCGGCATGACACGGTGGACTAGGCAACCTCGGCCACGGACCAGGTGAGTCAACATGGCACGGCGGATCGTATTCATCCAGGGCGGTGGGCTGGGCTACGACCAGGAGCGGGCCGCGCGGCGGGTGATCCAGGCGGCCGGCGTGGACTGGGATTGGCACGTCTTCACCGCCGGGCAGGCCGCCGTGGAGCAGGGCAAGGAGGCGATCGGCGCCGACCTGATCGCCGCCGTCCGCGAGGCCAAGGTCGCCCTCAAGACCAAGCTCCTCAGCCCGCCCGAGGGCCAGGCGCTCAATTACAACGTGCGCTTGCGGAAGGAACTGGGAGTGTTCGCCGCCGTGCGGCCCATCCGTAATGTGCCTGGCCTGCCCGCCCGCTTCCAGGACGTGGACATCGTCCTCATCCGCGAGATCACGGAAGACCTGTACGCCGCGATCGAGCATGAAATCGTCCCGGGCGTCGTCGAAAGCATCAAGGTCGTCACGGAAGCGGCATGCCGGCGCTTCTTCCGCTTCACCTTCCAATGGACCCAGGATCGGGGCCGGCGCAAGATCCACTGCATTCACAAGGCCAACATTCTCAAGCAGTCCGATGGCCTGTTCCTGGACTGCTTCCGTCAAGCGGCCCGTGAGTTCCCGGACATCGAAGCCAAGGAGATGATCGTCGACAACGCCTGCATGCAGATTGTGTCCCGGCCCGGACAGTTTGACGTCATCGCCACTGGGAACCTTTACGGCGACCTGCTGAGCGACCTGGGCACGGGACTGGTGGGGGGCATCTCGGCGGCGTTTGGCGTCAACTGCGGCGAGCGCGTTCGGGTCTACGAAGCCACGCACGGTGGACCTGCTCAGGCCGTGGCGCCGGGGCAGGTCAATCCTTTGCCGCTCCTCTTCACGGCCGTGGAATTGATGCGCGACACTGGCCAGGCAGTGCCGGCCAGTCGCATCCTAAAGGCGATCGAGGAGGTCCTCGTCCAGGGCCTCCAGGTGCGTCCCGACTTCGCAACCTCGACCTCCACGGAAGAACTCGTCGAGGCCCTGGTGAGCCGACTCACCTAGCCTGCGGCGCGGTTCGAGGCCTTGCAATCGCGCGAAGTAGCACTCGAGCGTGTCCGGGGAGTCTCCCGACCCCTTCTTTCATGGAATTCTCATTCGCCGAACCTGGGGTTAACCCGGTATCCTGGCTACCGGTTCGCCATGGGTGACTCGCGCACCTCGCATCCCTCCGCGCCCTCGGGGTGTGCTACCCGCTTTGCCGCACGGCCGACGTGTGGGCTCGTTTTCCTTAATCGCACTACCTCCAGGTCCGCATGCTCGAGCCTTCCACTCAGACTTCCGATCCACGACGAGTCATGTGCCAGGCGGGCTACGCCATGGTCCGGGCCCAAACGGCGCAGCTCGTCGAGAACCTGTCCGCTGAAGACTTCAATCTGCAGTCGATGCCCGAAGCCAGCCCGCTCAAATGGCATCTGGCCCACACGACGTGGTTCTTCGAGACGTTTGTCCTCCAGGCCTACCTGAAGGAGTACGAGCCCTTCAGTCCCCACTTCGGGATGCTCTTCAATTCCTACTACGAAAGCGTGGGACCGAGGTGGCCTCGGTCTCAACGGGGGCTGCTGTCCCGACCCACGATCGGCGAGGTGTTCAAGTACCGCTCCTACGTGGATGGTGCGATCCAGCAGTTCGTCCGCCAATCGAGTGAAGAGGTCTGGTCCCAGGCACTGCCGATACTGGAGCTGGGTCTGCACCACGAACAGCAGCACCAGGAACTCATGCTAACGGACCTAAAGCATGCCTGGGCACTGAACCCTCTGGGCCCCTGCTACCGTGAAGGGGTAACCTGGCCCGAGCGGCAGGCGCTGGCTGCGGAGTCGGAGTGGGTCGAGTTTACGGGTGGGCTGATGGAAATGGGCCACGAGGGCCCGGGGTTCGCCTTCGACAATGAAGGGCCGCGGCACAAGGTCTGGCTCGGACCCTACCGCTTGGCGCGCGACCTGGTCACTTGCGGTTCGTTCGCGGCCTTCATCGCGGACGGCGGCTACGAACAGCCTCAGTGGTGGCTTTCCGAGGGCTGGGAGACCGTCCGCCGGGAAGGCTGGGCGGCGCCGCTCTACTGGCGTCGTGGCGGCGAGGGCTGGGAGCACTTCACGCTCACGGGCTGGCGTCCGATCCTCGAAACGGCACCCGTGTGCCACGTGAGCTTCTTCGAGGCAGATGCCTATGCTCGATGGTCGGGCGCGCGATTGCCCACCGAGCATGAATGGGAAGCCGCCGCGGCCGACCAGGCGATCCAGGGCCGATTCTTGGAGAGCGAGTGGTTTCATCCCCAGCCGGGACCCGTGGCCAATGATGGCGGCCCCGTCCGGCAGATGTTCGGCGACGTATGGCAGTGGACCGCTTCGTCTTACGTGGGCTACCCGGGGTTTCACCCAGTTGCCGGAGCGCTGGGCGAGTACAACGGCAAGTTCACCTGCAATCAATGGGTCCTTCGCGGCGCGTCCTGCGTCACGCCGCGTACACATGCTCGCACCACTTATCGCAACTTCTTCCCGGCGTCGGCCCGTTGGCAGTTCACTGGCCTGCGCCTGGCTCAGGATGTCGCACCATGCGTGAGATCTTAGCGGCGCCGCGCCGACCCTCTACCTTGTTCCAGTCGCAGGACAGGGACTTCCAGGCCGACGTGCTCGCGGGGCTGCGCGCGCGCCCTAAGTCTCTTCCCTGCAAGTACTTCTACGACGCAGCGGGCTCGCAGCTTTTTGAGCGCATTTGCGAGCTGCCCGAGTATTATCCGACGCGGACCGAGCTAGCGATCTTGGAGCAGCATGGCGCTGAACTCGCCAAGTGGATCGGTTCAGAGGCCCTGCTTATCGAGCTCGGGAGTGGTAGCAGTACCAAGACCAGGCTGCTGCTCCGGCGCCGAGGCGACTGGGCCGGCTACGTTCCGGTCGACGTCAGCCGCGAGCACCTGGTAGCCAGCGCTGCGCGGCTGCGCGAGGAGTTCCTTGGCCTGCCCGTGCAGCCTTGCTTCGCCGACATTTCCCGTCCCTTGCTGCCACGCCCGTCGTGGCCCGCGGGGCGGCGGGTCCTCTTCTTCCCAGGCTCGACCATTGGCAACTTCAGCGCGACTGCCGCTCTGACGATGCTGCGGCAATGGCGCCGGCTGGTTGGGACAGAAGGAGGTTTGATCCTCGGAGTCGACTTGGTCAAGGAGACCAACGTCTTGGAGGCGGCTTACAACGATGCTGCCGGCGTGACGGCCGCCTTCAACCAGAACCTCTTGGTGCGGATCAACCGAACTCTAAGGGCCAATCTGCCGGTGGGAGCGTTCCGTCATGAAGCGATCTATGACGTGCCAGCTCAGCGAATCGAAATGCGGCTGGTCTGTGAGCGTGACCTGTGGAGCTACCTCAGCGGTTGGCCCATTCGCTTTGAGGCGGGGGAGCGGATCGTCACCGAGCACTCCCACAAGTACAACCGAGCGGATATCGAGAGCCTTCTGGCCGAATCCGGCTGGCAACTCGATCATTGGTGGACCGACCCACGCACCTGGTTCGCCGTGCTGGCAGC
>CALLZJ010000001.1 GCA_937858435.1 uncultured bacterium | reverse complement strand
CAGGGGATCAAGGTGCTGCACCTGGAACAGCGTCTCCACGAGCGTGGTGCCGCGATGGGGTGGGCGACCCGTTAACATCTCATACAGGATCGTTCCCAAGGCAAACACGTCCACCGACGGGGAAACGTCCGAGTGGTGGGCGCCGGCTTGCTCCGGAGCCATGTATTCCGGCGTGCCCACGATCATGCCCGAAAGCGTCTGGCTGCCCGAGCCGCCCAGCCGCTTGGCCAGGCCAAAACCGGTGATCTTGGGGA
Source organism: uncultured bacterium (assembly GCA_937858435.1). Lineage (GTDB taxonomy): Bacteria > Planctomycetota > Planctomycetia > Gemmatales > HRBIN36 > CALLZJ01. Next base: position 6,476 of record CALLZJ010000001.1, on the reverse strand, counting down.
AGAGCTGGCCTTGCCCGGGCGTGGCGGGCGGGCGCTCGTCGAGTCGTGCGGTCTGCCGCGAGGCCGGTAGCTCCGAGTTGTCGCTACGCTCGGAGGTGGCGTCGGGCGCCTGGTCCGGCTTGTCGGCGTCCATGAGCAGCACGTTGCCCGGCTTGAGATCACGGTGAATGATGCCCTGCGCGTGGGCCGCGTGCATGGCGGCGGCCAGGGGGGCCACGAGCCGGGCCGCTTCGTGCGGGGAGGGGGGCTGGCCGCGCAGCCGCTCCGCCAAGGTTCCGCCAGCCACGTATTCCAGGGCCAGGAAGGGCCGGCCAGTCACTTCTCCCACGTCGTGAATCTGCACGATGTGGGGATGGCGCAAGGCCGCCAGCGTCTGGGCCTCCAGTCGTAAACGCTGGAGGTCCCGCGGTTCGAGGAATGGAGCCGTGAGCATTTTGACCGCCACCAGGCGGCCCAGGCGCGTCTGGCGGGCCAGGAAGACCACGCCCATGCCGCCGCGCCCCAGCTCACGGATGATCTCATATCCCGAGAAGTCAGGCGGCAGGAAGAGCGAATCGGTGGAAGGAGGCAGTCCGGTCCAGGTCCAGGTAGTCACCGCCGCTCCCAGGTTGAGCGGAAAGGCGTCGGCAGTGGCATCGCTCGGTGGGCTTGGTTGGCTCGAGGAGGAGGCCGACTGGCCCGAGGACGAACTGGACATGGGGGGCTCCCGCACGGCAGGGCGGCAACCCCCTCATGATGACACAACCCGGCCGTCCCGGCAAGCGGCCCGCGGCTAGAACCGCCAACCCGCCTGCGCCCGGACGTTGAACGGCATGCCCGGGAACACCGCCAGGTTGTTCACCGAGCCGACGTAGTACTCCCGGTCGAAGATGTTCTCGAAGTAGACCGAGACCCGGAACTGCTGCTTCTCGTAAAAGACGCCCGCATCCCAGCGGGTGTAGCCGGGCAGACGGAAGGAGGCCTGCAGATCGCCGGTCCGATCGCCGACGAACACCATGCCCGCCGCCAGACCCAGGGTGCGGCATTCGTCCTGGACGACGTTGTAGCGGGACCAGACGCTACTCTGGTTGTACGGGATGCCGCGGAACCGCTGCCCCACGAGTTGGGCTTCGGCATCGGCCAGAATCCGCGCGTCAATGTAGGAGTAGTTGGCGGCGACACTCAGGCGCTCTGTCACCTGGCCCACGACTGCGGTCTCGATGCCCTGGCTACGCTGAGCCCCGATCTGCGTGCCAAAGAGCAGATCGTTCTGCACAAAGACGTTCTGCTTTTCGATGTGGAACGCCGCCACGCTCAAGCTGAGTTGCTGGTCGAGCAGGTCGGCCTTGAGACCCACCTCGAACATGTCTCCGGTCTCTGGCTGCAGCGGCTCGGGGTTGATGTAGGGGCCACCCGGCGGCGGCTCGAAGGACTGGCTATAGGTGCCGTAGACCGAGAGCGGCTCCTCGAACGGCTGATACACCACGCCGACGCGCGGCGTCAACCGATAGTAGGTTTCCTCGGTACGGGTCCGGGGGAAGCCGGGCCCGAGGAAGGAGGGGATGAACTCGCGGTCCAGCGTCTGGTCAACGATGTCATAACGGAGGCCTGCCAGGACCTTAAGCGGCTTGGAGACTTCGATCAGGTCCTGGACATAGAAGCCGTACCGATTCTGGATGAAGTCGGCCTCGAACTGGCCGGGCCCCAGGGGCGGCTGCGGCAGACCCCGGGACAACTCCGGAGCAAACGCAAAGACCGGCGACGTGGGCACCGGGAAGAAAAAGGGTGGGAACGGCAGCGGCTGCAGACCCACGAAGTCGGAGAAGCGGCCCACAAAGTCCCGGCTCTGGAACGAACCCAGTTCCGTACCGACCACGAGCCGATGGGTGATGCCCATCATGTCGACCTTGCCGGCAAGATCGGCGATAGCCGAGTAGTACTGCTCGCGGAACGGGTCGAGGGACTGGCGCTGGCGGAGGAGCACGGCGTCGGGCAGGCCGAAGCTCGACCCGGAGATCACGGGCACGGTGCCGAGCATCTCAGTATCGTGGAACTGGGCAAACAGCCCCACCCGCAGGGCCCAGTTGCAGTCGATCTGATGATTGAAGATGGCACTGAAGCGATAGTCGTGGAACTGCTGGCGATCGTCCGGCTGGCCGAAGAAGGTGCTGATGGGCAATAGTCCTACCTGCCCGCCGAGTGCCACCACGCCGGTGTCGAAGCGCCGGCGATCGTTCAGGTATTCGAACGAGAACTGGACGTTGGTGTCGTCGTCGAGAATCCAGGTGAACGTCGGCGCGACGAAGAGGCGCTCGCTGAAGGCGAAGTCGCGGAAGCCGTCCATCGTCTCGTAAGCGACGTTGACCCGGAAGAGCAGGTCGTCACTCGGCCCCACGGGACCGTTGACGTCGGCCGTCGCCCGGATGAAGCCGAAAGAGCCGGCGGCGAACGATGCCTCGGCAAAGGGATCGCGTTCAGCCCGCTTGGTGATGTAGTTGATCAAACCGCCGGGCTGCCCGGCACCGTAGAGCACCGAAGCGGGTCCGGTCATGACTTCGATGCGTTCGATGTTGGCCATGTCGCGCGGGGCCGGCGTCGGGTCGAGGAAGCCATCCTTGCGGAAGTCCCGGCTGCGAATCTCGAAGCCACGCAGGTTGAAGGCGTCGGGCCGGCGGAAGTCGCTGACCTTGGTCGCCGACGGGACATTGCGCAGCGCGTCGTCCGTCCGGAAGATCAGTTGGTCGTTAAGCAGGTCGCGGCCGATCACGCCCACCGTGCCGGGATAGTCGATCCAAGGAACGTCGATCTTGGTGCCCGTGGTGCTCGAACCCGCCCGGTAGCCACTGGTGGGCGGCGAACTGAACTGGTCCGCGGACGGAGCGGGCGGGAAGTACATCGGCGGCACGGGCGGTGTCTCGGCCGGAGGCGGCGGCGTCTCTGGACGCGGCGTCCGCTCCGCCTCGATCCGCGTTTCCGGCACAATGGGGGGCTGGGGTGGTCTAGGTGGCTCTTGACCGAAGAGGGCCGGCAGCACAAGGAGCGTCGACGATAACGCTAGCGCGGAACGCAAGCGAAGGCAACGACTTAGACGCGGCATGGTGGGATCCTTTCCCTGGAGCTCCGGGCGCACCATCCTGGGCAGCCGGCAGTAGGGCTCGCTTAGTCCTATCGGAATTCCCGGGGTAGGCGCTCCGATGAAACCGGCGGGCCAAGCGTTCAGCCGCGTCGAGCGTCGCGCGAGTCGCTAGCTTCGGCACATATGCCGGAGGCCGATTAGGGTCCAGCCGAAAACGGCTAACGGCCGGTGTAGCTGAGGATGAGCAAAAGATTGACGATCAGGACGAGGATGACGAGGCCGACGCCGATCGTTACCCAAATCCAGCGCGTATGGAGCAAGGACGAACCGAGGGGAGTTTCCGCGTCCTGGGAAGGCGGGGGATTCGCGGCGAAGGGCGGACGCGACGAGGGCCGCTTTCCCTGCCCTTCGCGCGAACCCGTGACGTTGTCGCGGTGGGTGCGAACGGTCGTGGGCAGCGGTGCTCCGCCTTGGGCGCCGGCCCCGGGACCGACGTCGAATCCGGTCTTGAGCGGGAGAACGGGAGTGGGCGGTCGGCCCTTCTCCGGCGAGCGGTTCGGCCGGGCGGCCATTCCGGGAAAGGCCTGGGGTCCACTCTGACTGAGCTTGGCGGGCGGTTGGGGCAGCGTGTCCCGGGTGGCATCGGCCGACAAGCGCGTGGCCAGGGCGTTGCCGTCGCCATTGCCGTAGCCGACCGGCGCCGCTTCGTCGAATGTGGCCACGGCCGTGCCGGGCCGGTCATGTTGTGGTCCGGGCGCACTCCCGCCCACACTCGCGGCGCCCTCCGCGGTACCGGGTGCCCGGCGAGCCAGGGGACTGAGACGTGGCAGCACGTCGTCGTCGGGTGGCGGGAAGCTCATCCGGCCATACGTGAGCAGGGCGGCCGCCAACTCACCCGGTGTCTGGTAACGATCCGCGGCCGACTTGGCCATCATCCTCTCCAGCACGTGCTGGATGTCCTCGGGCAAGTCGGGGCAATACTCCCGGATCGACTTGGGCGTGCGGGTCTGGTGCCAGATCAGCTTCTGAGCGACCGAGCCTTCGACAAACGGGGGATAGCCAGCAAGGATGAAGTAGAAGGAGCAGCCGAGGCTGTAGATGTCGGCCCGGACATCGACGGAGTGGCTATCGACGGCCTGCTCCGGGGCGAGGTAGTCCGCCGTCCCGAGCACGCTCTCATCGTACTTCTTGGTGATCATGTCCTGCTCGTCGTTGAAGAAGCGCGCCAGACCCATGTCCAGGATCTTGACAGCGCCCTGACGATCAACGAGCAGGTTGCTGGGTTTAATGTCGCGGTGAATCAGGCCGCACTGGTGGGCATGCTCGAGACCCAGCGCGGCATAGTACATGTAGTGGGCGGCCCGCATCGGTTCGACCTGGCCGCGCATCTTGACCAGGTCCTGCATGTTGACGCCATCAACGTACTCCATGACCAGGTAGTGCAGGTCGCTGGCCTGATCGAAGTCGATGTCGTAGGAGCGGACCAGGTTGGGATGGTCGAGAGCGGCGCCGGCCTTGGCCTCACGGTAAAAGCGTTCGAGGGAGGAAGGGTCGCTGGACTTGGACCGGGGCAATACCTTAAGGGCGACCCGGTGTTTCATGTACTTATGTTCGGCGAGATAGACCTGGCCCATGCCGCCGATGCCGATCTTTTCCAGCACGCGGTACTTGGCGACGTGGAAGCCGCGCCACTTGCCCGCCACGAGTTGATCGGCTTGGAATTGGCTGAGGATGGAGTCGCGGACCATCTGGGCAGCCAGGGTCTTGCTATCGCTCGGCAGCATCCCCGATTGGCGGAGCCAATCCAGGTAAGCGGAAACCGAAGCTTCGTCGAGCAGCCCGCTCTTGCGCAGGCAGTCGAGAAACGGTTCGAGTTTGGCAAGCTGCATGGCGGCTGGCAAGGCGTGGCCCAAGCGGCGCCGGTACGGCAGCGGCGCTGGGACCGATCCCTTGTCTCCTCCACAGAGTCAATGGCTCGCCTGGCGCGCAGCAAACGTGCGCGCCCCATAAGGCTCCGTCATTATAAAGGGGCGGCGTGCCGGCTGTCATGCATAATCTCAGTGGCCGTATCGCGGAATCTCAAGGATTATCAGGAGCGTTCAGGCGCTAGCCTGAAAAGGCCACCGGGCGCGACTCCTGGGGTGAGGAGCCGCGCCCGGCCCGGTGTTCGGAGCGTGTTACCAGAGAATCGGTGGCTCGTCCCGTGGTAGTGGCCCGCTCACCGCCTTCTCCGAAACCGGCAACGCCTGCCCAAAGCGGCCCCGAGTACGGCCAACCCAAGGAGGGCTAAACCGCTCGGTTCTGGCACGGCCACCATGAACTGGATTCCGATGGGAGTTTCAAGTCCACCATCACCAGCCGTGACAAAGGCATCAATGAAAGCGCCAGTTGTTTCATCGTATCGCAAGACTTGGTGGGTAGTTGCGGAGGCCACGTAGAACTGGCCATCGGGGCCAAACTCCAGGCCCATGGGGGATTGCAAGCCCCCTGAAAAGGGGGCAACGAAGACGTCGAGGAACGCTCCAGAAGTTCCGTTAAAGCGAAGAATCGAGTGGCTGCCGGCACTGGCGACATAAAGGTGGCCGTCCGGGCCGTAGGTCATTCCGGCAGCAACCGTCAGGCCGCTCCCCGAGGCAAAGACGTCAATGAAGCTACCGGTCACCGCATCATATCGCAGCACCTAACTAGTTCCTTCATTGCTGACGAGGAATCCAACAGGCGAGAATAGGCTGTGGTTTGCAGTGGAAAGGCCGCCACTGCCTGCGGGGACAAAGGCGTCAATGAAGGAGCCATTCGTGCCGTTGTAACGAAGGACACGGTTCGTTGAATTGACATACAAGTTGCCATCCGGCCCAAAACGCACGCTAGTGGGGCTGCTGAGACCGCCGCTCCCTGCCGTAACGAAGGTGTCGATCAAGTCGCCAGTCGTGCCGTTAAAGCGGATCACCTCGTTGCTGCCGAAACTGGAGAGGTACTGGTGGCCGTCCGGCCCGGTCGTCATGTAGGTGGGGCCGAAGAGGCCGCCGCCGACGGCGAAGTCGGAAACGAAAACGCCCGTAGCGCCGTCGTAGCGTTTGACGGCCACGCCAGTTCCTACGCTCCAACTGGCCACCAGCAAGTCGGTCTGGGCCAAGGCCGAACTGAAGCTTGAGAGAGTCAGGATGCACGCGCAGAACATTCTCACCATGACAGGCCTCCAGAGCGCGAACCAACACCAAGCGGTGCCACCCCGAATGAGAAGCCGCCGGTAATGATAACTGTCACTACCGGCGACACAAGCAAAATGCGACGGTAGCCCTGAAAAGGCCACCGGGCGCGACTCCTGGGGTGAGGAGCCGCGCCCGGCGTTGGGGGGAGGGGACCGAACGGGGGGGAAGAGCCTCAGCGGTTGGGGGTGAATCGCGGGCTGGGGGGGCCTCGT